>JBAVNY010000779.1:0-5264 GCA_049691535.1 Candidatus Acidiferrum sp. | reverse complement strand
CAGCAAGCCCGTCTCTCAGGCGACTCCGCAGCACTCACCATGGTTCAAGCGAGTGGCGAGGCTCTTCCTTTCAGCGACGCTTCCTTCGATGCGGTATGCGAGTTCGCCATTCTTCACCACGTTCCCGATCCCGCAAAAGTTCTTCGCGAAATGATGCGCGTCTCGCGAAGAGTCCTCGTCGTCGTGGACTGCAACCGTTTCGGTCAGGGGCCATGGCCTCTGCGTATTTTTAAACTGCTTCTGTACAAATTAGGTTTGTGGGGATTTTTCGATTACATCCGCACCCGTGGGAAGCGCTATCAGATCTCTGCAGGCGACGGTCTGTTCTACTCTTACAGTGTTTTCGATTCTTACAATCTCATCGCGGAGTGGGCCGATCGCGTGTTACTCGTTCCCGGAGAAAAGACTAAGGTAAAGAGCTGGTTCAATCCGCTTCTTACTTCCCAAGGAATAATCCTCGTCGCTATCCGCGGCGTGTCTTCTGCTCGATAGACCCACCTAGTGACTCTTCGTTTTCATCACCGCATTGCGCGTCGCTTGTAGTGTGAATTCCAGCGTCTCTTTCGGAATGTTGGTGATAAACGGTTCGATCATCCACGCCAGCCCGATCGGTATATCCCTCGTCAGTGTCACCACTTCGTTCTGCACGTACACGCCCCCATCTCGCTCTTCCATCCGCCACCACGTTTCCATCCGCCACAAATATCCATCATCTTCTCCGCGCATTTTTTCTTTTTCTTGACCACTCCCCGGACTTTCTACTTGGGCAATCTTGACCGCCGAACTTCGGCTATGTTCTCTGGTCGCCGAATCCCGGTAATAGTTCACTTCGTGCTCGGTGTTCAGCACCACGGTCACCACTTTTTGCCGGCGAAACCGCAGATACACTCGAAAATGATCGCCATCTTGCGATTCCAGTTTAGATCGCTCCACATCTGGTGCGTAATACATCGCCTGGTGATCGTAGTCCTGCAGCATCTGCACTACGTCATCCAGTTTCACTCCCGGGATAAAGACAATCCCTTTCCAGTCGTGAATCAGTCCTCCGGGTACGCTTCGATTCTCTCCATTCTCCGCGCCCGCTCGCCGGATCAGTACTCCGCCATTCCGCAATTTCTCAAAAGCTTCCGTGCGCTGCTTTTCGTCGAGTGCATCCACCCACAAGAAATCTCCGCTGCCTGTTCCGACCCTGTTTCGCTCCTCGATCCTCTCCACGTAGCCGTCAAACGCGCGCGCTGTCGGTACCCGTAACGAAAACAGATGAACTATCCCGGCGTCAGCCACACTGCTAAAAATTAGCAGAAACAGGGCACTTAGCCCGAGAGCCTTCCGCCCGAAATTGTCACGTGCAGACATCACCTGTCTTCGTTTTCCTCCAACCCGTGGCGACGCCCTTTTCCCAACTCTTGTCCACATAATTACATCCGCAAAGCTCTCTACGGATGGATGCAAGCACATCGCCGAACGTCATTTTTTCTGTGATCGAAACGAGGTGGCAGGGAGGCCTACGCCTGAAACCAAGGGAAAAAGCTCAGCGGGGAAGGAAAGTAGCGGGTTGGGTAGCTCGCACACGGCCCCTTGCGGAGCCGTTGTCCCCGCGCGGCCCCCAACCCGTTTCATTATCCTAGGAATATTGCCGAAATCTCTCAATGGGCCAGTGGCCCTAATTTGCGGAGTACGCCGGGCATGGTACTTCCTTGCCTGACCCTCCTGGGCGACATATTTACTAAGTTTCAGATTATAAAAGGTTTGCTAAGAACCGCAGTTGCCTGAAATCTCGGACAGTACTACTGCTTTCTTGCACCTGTTCCGCCAACCAGTGCCGTATTTCCATTTAACAATCGCAACGTTATGGTCTTGGTTTGATCCGTTCGCAGTGGAATATTCTTTTCCCAATTCGAATAGGCTCCATCACTCGAAGCGCGTAAATCGTAGCTATCTTGTTTTAATCCAGTAATCAGAAACTTGCCTTTGCCATCGGTGTGTACCGCACGCGGATGAAGCCCTCCAGAAGTTTCGCAAGTCACGCCGGCATTTGGCACCGGCTTGTTATCTGCTCCCAGCACGATTCCTGTCAGCGTCGCGCCGCTCTTCTTCGTGTTGGTCTGCGCATTCAATCCGACCGCAAACAGCACCGCGATCCCGAGCAGGATGAATAACAGCAACCCGCGCTTCATGGAATTCACATTCCTCGCCATTCTTCCAGTTTATTGGTTTATGCAGGCGATTGTTCGAACGTAGCTCGACTGTTTCCCAAACGGAACCTGTCACCCAGGACAGGTGAAGCTTTCCAAGTTCTTGATCGAAGCAGATTGTTTCACTGCGGAAGTTTCAGATCCACCGCGTACACATCCACGTCGCCGTGATCAACCGTGACGTACACCGCGCCATCTGGGCTCAACCCAGTAAAGATGCAGCGCTTTGCTCCGGAACTCAGCAGATCGCCAAATCCCGTCACCCGTTCCGTTTCTCGCGTCGCCATCGGCACACGAAACACCGCCTCTTCTACTTCGTCGGTGTCTTGAAAATACAACGCGTCTCCGCCCGGCGACCACCGCAACGCAGAAGGGAAGTTGGCATCCGCCAGAATTGACCACTTCAATAATTTGCAGTCGTACAGCCATACCTGCTTCTTCTTCGGCTGCAACGCCGCAATATAACGACCGTCCGCGGACCAGCGCGGCTCTAACAAGCCGTCCGATCCTTCCAACTCTTTCAGGTTTCCCGTTTCCAGATCCAGAATCCGAATCGTCGGCTCCTTGCCGGATTCGGTGTCTTGCACGTCCAGCACGATTTGCCTTCCATCCGTTCGCCAATCACCGGAAACAGAAGCCCATTTGTTATTCGAAGGCAGCACGCTCTTGGGGGTTCCGCCCTTTGCCGGTACCACATATAGCCGCGGCTGTTTATCCAGCAAAAATCCCGTGAACAATATTTGTTTTTGATCCGGCGACCAGTGCGGTGCGAATGCCCCTGTCGCTTTCGCCGTCAGCTGCACTCGCGAACTGCCGTCAATCCGGCTCTTCCAGAGCGTTCCATTTTCGCGCGCTGCATATACTACCCACTGTCCATCCAGCGAGAAGTCCATGTCCGTCGCGCCAGACTCCGCCAGCATCGCGGTCTTCGCTGAAGTTTTTGGATCGAGGCGCAATAATTGATATTCATTGTGCGAGCCGATCACGAAAATTCGTGATTGGTCCGGTTGCGCAGTGGGATGGTCAAACGCGATTGGCCCTTTCGTCAATTGAATCGGCTCTCCGCTTCGATTCTTCAATACGCCCCGCCGTTCTTCCATCAGCCACAAATTCGCTTGTGTATCTACCGCCAAACTCGCCCGCAGATCTTCACCCGAGGAAAACGCAAAATAATTTCCACCTTCCAGCCACGTGCCGCTTCCCTCGTGCGGCCCGCGATGTCCTTCCGGCAGCACCCGCCGCGGCGGGGTGCGGTCTACTCCGATTTCCCACATCGAATCTGTACTTTCCGCCAAATCTGTCTGCGTGAATCGCAACCGGTTTCCATCGGGCGACCACACCAGCGAGTGCGGCGCTGGATGAAAGTGCGCTATTTCCCGCGGATGGTTTCCGTCCGTATCCGTTATCTGAATGCTCTCGCCCTGCACATACGCAATAGAATCCCCTTTAGGTGACCACACCGCTTCTTGCGCCGTTACATCTCCAACGCGGCGCGGCGCCCCGCCTTGTACCGGCCATCGCCACAGCGCCGTTTCTTCACCACGGTGCGTCAGTTGCCCAATCAGGAATTCCGTATGGTCCGGTGAAAGATCGAAGATCCTCGTATTATCAAAGGGAGTCGGCGTTCTCTGGATGCTTCCGCCCTCTACCGAGGTCTGCATCAAGTTCCAGCCGGTCACGTCGCGCACCACGAAATAAATCCGGCTGCCGTCCGTCACCAGTTTTCCCCACGGGTCCACTTGCCCCGAGTGTGTCAACTGCTGTACCGCCAGCACCCGCGGTTCCGGCCTCGGCCACATAACGTACATAACTAGGGTTGCCACGCACGCCAGAATCGCCGCACCCTGCCACCATTTCAGAACTCTTCTTTTCTTCGCAGCCACCTTGTCCCGGTGCCACTGTCCGGTGGCTGGCGTGTTCGTGGTGTCTAGTGGCAGTTCCAAGCCATCCAGGTCTCGCTCTTCGCTCTCGATCCGAATTGCTGTGGTCACTGTCGGAGCTTCGGTCTCAATTTCTATCGGCGCAATGAAGCGATAACCCTTGCGCGGCACCGTCTCAATGAACACGGGGTTGTCGGCATTATCATTCAGCGCGGCACGCAGCTTCATCAGCGCGGTATTCATGCTGCCGTCAAACTCAACGAACGTGCCCTCAGGCCATATCCGTCTTTTCACATCCTCACGCGTCAGCACCTCTCCACGCGCCTCCAATAGCATTGTGAGAATCCGGAATGGTTGTTCCTGTAGTTTTACGGGTATACCCTGACGAGTAAGCAGACCTTGCTCCACGTCCGCTTCGAATAATCCGAACCGATAAAGGCGGCGACTTGGTGGTGTTGTTGTCTGCACGTACTCTTCCCTGCGTTAGAGTCCAACCATCCTACAACAAGTCGCGAGTTGATAACAGTCCCTATCTTCCGGGAGTAACAAGAGTTAATGGTTGATAAAAGAACTACATGTAGTTCGTTTGACGCAACCGCTTACTCCTCCCATCCTTGCTCTAAGTTGCACCCGCTCTGCTGCAGTTCTACCCATCACTCGCGGCAGGGCTATCCATTAAGAGGAGGGTCACTCCACTCTAAAAGTAACCCACACTCTGAACCAAAGGGAATGACCGCGTCCTGTGCCCTCCGTCAAGAATCACCTGGGCAGGGGACGCGGCGATCCCGGCCCGAGCGCCTTCCGTCCATAAGCTAGCTTCGAGCCCTTCAAGTAAAACTTGTAGTTTTCTGCTCAATCCTTCGTTGCGATGCGCAAAAAATCTGCGTTCCAGTACCGTCTCCTGCTGCCGGGCACCGCTCTATTTATCTGATATTAAAGGCATTACTAGGCGGTCGGAGTGGATATCCTGTTGCCCTCGTCCTCTTCATCACTAATCGCCCATGCACTAGTTCGATTGTCATGGAGGTCTCATGCAATACCGGGCTAAGTTCTACATTCTTCTCGTTGTTCTTCTTTGTCTCACGCCGCTTTCTGCTTTCACCGCTTACTATGGCGCCAAAGTCTCAATCCGGTCTGTTCCCCGTGTGAATCTCCACTCCACTTCAGGTAGGGTTCTTTCCATCGGAGA
>JBAVNY010000778.1:0-2496 GCA_049691535.1 Candidatus Acidiferrum sp. | reverse complement strand
TCGTAAGGGATCCCCAGCGCCTCTGCCGCAATCTGACACAGAACGGTGTTTGTTCCTTGGCCAAATTCTGTACTCGAGACCAGAATGCGTACATTTCCTTCTGCCGTTGCTTCGAGTCCAACCACCGATTCCAAATAGCGCTCGCCTGAGCCCGTAAACCCCGCTCCATGCAGAAACGAAGCGATGCCAATCCCACGTTTCGTCGAGCTCGTTTTATTTTCTCGCGCAAACGTTTCACTCTTCTTGGCATACTCGGCATGCGCCAAGGCTTTATCTAGTAGACCAGAAAGTTGGATTGGTTCACGGATGAGCTGTTCCGTCGTTGTAGTTTGGCCTGATAGCAGAAAATTTCGCCGCCGCAATTCTTCCGGCGGCAGTCCAACGACTTTCGCGATGCGGTCCATGTGCCGTTCCATCGCAAACAGGCTCTGAGGCGCGCCAAATCCGCGGAACGCGCCATGCGGCGGCGTGTTGGTCGCCACCGCCTTCGAACGAATCCGCACGTTCGGCCAAAAATAAGGTCCGCCAGCATGAATCGTGCCGCGCGACAACACAACTGACGAAAGAGTGGCGTAGGCCCCACCATCGATCGTGAAATCGATCTCGCCACCAAGAATCTTTCCGTCTTTGCTCACCGCCGTGCGATGCCGCGTTCTAGAAGGATGCCGCTTGGTAGTAGCGGCCATATCTTCCAGCCGGTCATAAATAAGTTTTACTGGCCGACCAGATTTCATCGCCAGAATCGCCGCGTGCGCCGCGATCATCGACGGATATTCCTCCTTGCCGCCAAATGCTCCGCCGGTTTCCATCTGCACCACGCGAACCCGGTCTTCCGGCAAGCCGCAAAGTTTCACCAAAGCTTTGTGCACATAAAAAGGGCACTGCAAAGAGCCCCAAACCGTGATTCCTGCAACGGGATCGGGGACCGCAATGACGCCGTTATTCTCAATGTAAAGTTGCTCCTGCGCGCCGGTAAAATATTCGCCTTCGACGATAAAATCCGCGCCCGCCCAAATGCTATCGACGTCGCCCTTCTCAATCAAAAACCGTTTGAAAACATTATCTGTTCCCCAGATAATCTCGCCGGCTTGCTCGCTTTGCTCGATGGAATGCACCGCGGGTAGTGCCTCTGCGTCGATAACGATCGCATCCACCGCTTTTGCCAGCACGTGCTTGTCCGCGTGCGCCAGCAGGATCACCGGCTCTTCCGGGTGATTAATTACCCCATCAGCCAGACACGGCTGATCGTCAAGAATCAGCGCGATACAGTTTTTCCCGGGAATGTCTCGCGTCGTAGCGATAACGAATTCCGACCAGTCGATTTCGGGGCGGAACGAAATATTGTTTATTTTCCCGCGCGCAATCCTGCTGCGCACCGTCGCGCCGTACAGCATGCCCGGCAAACGCATGTCATCGATGTACCGGGCGGCACCGGTAACTTTGTCGCGCCCTTCCTTGCGAAGAACGGAAGAGCCAACGATTGCGGTTTGCGACTGTTCTGACAAATCAATCCTTGCACTAAAAAACTGCTTGTCGAATCAATTCATTCACAAACTTTTAAAGACCTCATCAATGTTGCGATATTGTGACCGAAAGACTCGGCGTTTTGAACGCCTAATTACGATGCGTCGTAGAAGTTTCGCGCTCATACTCACGCCCCTGCGGCTCGCCCGGGAACGTCGCATGTTCGTAGACCAGACTTCCGCGCAGGAACGTCTTTGCCACACGTCCCCGCACCCGTTCGTCTAAATAGGGCGACACTGCGTGACGATAGTGCAGATCGACCGCGGTAACCGTCCACTCGGCCTCCGGATCAAATACCACCAAGTCCGCGTCGAATCCCTGCTCCAGTCGGCCCTTCGTTTTATCGAAGCCCGCCAGCCGCGACGGCCCTTCCGCCATCCACGACACAATATCCAACAACGAAAAACCTCGGCGCGACGCCTCTGTCCACATCAGCGGCAGCGCCAGCGACACACTCGAGATGCCGCCCCATGCCGAACGAAAATTAGCCACGCCTGCCTGCTTCATCGCCGGTGGACACGGCGAATGATCCGTCGCCACCAGATCAATCACGCTGTCGCGCAGCCCCTGCCAAAGCGCCTCGCGATTCTCCCGTCTACGAATCGGCGGCGCGCACTTGTTCAACGTGGCGCCATCCTGAATATCCTCAGACGCAAGATGCAGGTAATGTGGGCAGGTTTCCACAGTAATTGGAAGTCCCCGCTGTTTCGCTTCGCGCAACTGTTCCAAAGCACGCGCCGTCGCTAGATGAACGATGTGTATCCGGGCTCCGAATTCTTCGCACAACCGTATCATCAGCGCAATTGCGTCCAGTTCCGCTTCATCCGGCCGCGATTTCAAATACGTCTCGTACCGGCACCAATCTGCGTGCTGCAGTTGCGCCGTCGCAGAATCAATCGGCCCGGCAAGTTCGGCGTGAACCAGCAATGGCAAACCGTCCTGCTTTAAAATCGGCAAAGCCACGCGCAGTTC
>JBAVNY010000777.1:0-2553 GCA_049691535.1 Candidatus Acidiferrum sp. | reverse complement strand
ATCTGCAACGGTGGCGCAGGCGATACCAACTACTGCGTGACCGGCTTCGGTAATCTCGGCAGAAATATTTATCGTGGTCCGCACCAGCAGAACTGGGATTTCTCGCTCATCAAGAATATCCGCTTCCTCGAGCACCAGAACATCCGCTTCACCGCGGACTTCTTCAACTTGTTTAACCACACCAACTTTGCCAATCCTGTTTCCACAGACGTGGAAAGCCCGGCTAATTTCGGTGTCATCACCAGCACCAAGGGTGTGCCGCGCTTGATTCAGTTCTCGCTGCGGTATTCCTTCTAGCTGCAACACAACTTGCTTGCCGAAAAGGAGCGCGGCGTTATGCGGCGCTCCTTTTTGTTTCTGGACTAGGACACGGGGAATTTCCCCTGAGAAGAGTGATATGATTTTCCGGTTATGCCAAAAATTGCAACGCGTGTTTCACAATTAACGGGCGAAGGCGCTCTCGCCGTTTATTCTCGCGCCAAGGAACTTGAAAAAGAAGGCCGCTCCATCATCCATCTGGAATTGGGCGAGCCCGATTTTCATCCCGCCGCGCCGGTGGTCGATGCGGTGCGCGCAGCCGTAGCCAATGGCCGTGACCGTTACGTGGCCACGCGCGGCATTCCCGCACTGCGTTCTGCTATCGCCGATTATTTGAGGCGCACCCGCAAGCTCGATGTCGCGTCAGAACAGGTCTTGGTCGCTCCCGGCTGCAAAATGGCGCTTTCATTGACAATGATGGCGCTCATCGAATCCGGCGATGAAGTTCTCTATCCAGATCCAAGCTTCCCCATCTATCCATCCTTCACCCGCGGACTCAACGCGACCGCCGTTCCGTATCGCCTCCTCGAACAGAATCAGTTTCAGCCCGACCTCGCCGAAATAGTTGCCAAAATTACGCCGAAGACTCGGATGTTAATCTTTAACTCGCCCAATAATCCTACCGGCACCGTTTTTAGCGAACCTGTGGTGAAACAGATTGCCGATCTCGCCCGCCGCCACGACCTATGGGTTATCGCCGACGAAATTTATGCCCGCATTCTTTTCGAAGGCGAATACAAATCCATCTGGGCTCTGCCGGGCATGCCCGAACGCACCGTAATCATCGATGGGTTTTCGAAGTCCTTTGCCATGACCGGTTGGCGCCTGGGCTACGCCATCGCGCAAAAACACGTAATCGACGCCCTCGACATGCTGGTGCTCAACACCTTTACCTGTACTGCCGAATTCACCCAGGTCGCCGCCGTCGAGGCCCTCGCCGATTCAACAAATGCCGTACCCGCCATGGTCGAGGAGTATCGCAAGCGCCGCGATATCTTCGTGAAGCGCTTGAACACCATTCCCGGTTTCCGCTGCCAGACTCCCGAAGGCGCCTTTTACGCCTGGGTGAATATCGAAGACACCGGCATGTCCGCGCAAGAAGTGCAGAAGCTTCTGCTTGAGGAAGTGGGCGTGGCCGGAATTGCTGGAGCCGCGTTCGGCGCGGAAGGCAAAAATTATCTTCGCTTCTCGCTGGTCAGCGCGACACACCTGCTGGAAGAAGCTTTGGATCGCATGGAACGAGTCTCGCTGCGTTGGCGTTCCACCGTTTCCCGATAGCAGCACTTTGTACACTCGACATCTGTAAACAACATCTGTTCTGGAGCCGCGTGAAAATGAAACATTTGCTGCAGATGAGTTTGGCGCTCGTGATTTTCTCCGCCGTCCCGCAATTCGCTGCGGCACAAGCCCGACCCTATCCCGCCGGAGACGTCAAAAAGACGTACGAACGATTCCTCAAGCAGATCGATGCCATTCCCATGTACGACAACCATTCCCACCCCGGCTTTGCCGACGATTCCGACGTCGACGCCATGGCCTCTCCCCCCGATGAAAGCGCCACCCTGCGGCTGCGCGACGACAATCCAGAATTCGTAGCCGCCGCCAAGGCCATGTTTGGCTACCCTTACGACGATTTCAAGCCGGAGCATTCCAAGTGGCTGGCCGATAAAAAGAAAGCTGCCGAAATCAAGGGCGGCACGGAATACTTCAACTCGATTCTCGATAAATTGAACGTCGACATTTGCCTGGCCAACCGCGCCATGATGCCCACTTATCTCGACCCCAAGCGCTTTCACTGGGTTTTCTTCGGCGATTCGTTCTTCTTCCCGTTCGACAATCGCGATCAAACCGCCAGCACGCCCGACATGGGCGTCTATGTTCCTCTGCAAGAGAAGATGCTTTCGCGCTGGAAGAAGCAGGAAGGCGTCGAAGCTTTGCCGGCCGATCTCGCTGGCTATGAAGATTTAGTGCGGCGCACGATGGAAGACAATCAGAAAAAAGGTGGCGTGGCCATTAAATTCGAGGCCGCCTATTTTCGTTCGCTGCACTTTTCCGATCCTCCACGGGAAAAGGCCGAGACGATTTACAACAAATATCACGCCGGTGGCGTACCCACGGCGGAAGAATACCGCCTGTTTCAAGACTACATTTTCCGCGTGATGGTGCAGCAAGCGGGGAAATTGCACTTACCCATGCACTTTCACTCCTGCGTAGGCATCGGAGACTATTTCAGCC
>JBAVNY010000776.1:0-2756 GCA_049691535.1 Candidatus Acidiferrum sp. | reverse complement strand
GTTCTTAGTCCTACCGAATTTGCCCCACTGATGGTTAACTGTATATGCGTGATTTCCCGAAGATCCATTTCCTGTACTCGCTATTTCTGCGACAGAGCCCACTTGTTATTTATGTCTCTTCCAGTGCGTTGGCTCTGGCTTAGTCTCATCCTGCTCATGTGCGGTTTTTCCGCTCTAGCGCAAAACGAACCATCACCTCGTCTCGCTCCGCACAGCAATCTTCCGGCTTCTCCCGCCACTCAACCCGCCATCGACGCCCCTCAAGAGCAGCAGAGAGTCCCAGGAACCATTTCCGGAAGCGTGGTTAGCCAGGATGGCGTGGCTTTGGCGGGCGTCAAGGTGCAGCTCTTCATGCAAGGTCAATCCTCCAGTCAAGAAGTCCTGACCAGCGATGATGGGCAATTCAGTTTCACCAACGTCGCCCCCGAATCGTTTCAGTTGACCATCAGTTCCGCAGCGTTTTCGCCGCATACTTCCTCAGGCGTGCTGCACTCCGGGGAAAACTTGGTCCTGCCGCAGATCTCCATGACTATTGCCACCAATGTTACGAACGTTCGTGTCGAGCTATCTCCCATCGAAATCGCCCAGGAACAGATGAACGACGAAACCAAGCAGCGCGTGCTCGGCGTCATTCCCAATTTTTATGTCACTTACATCCCCAACGCCGCTCCCATGACCCCCAAACAAAAATTTCAACTGTCCTGGAGGCTCGGTATCGATCCTGCCTATCTCGCCTCGGCTGCGGCCATTGCCGGAGTTCAACAAGCCCGCAATCAATTCAGCGGATATGGGCAAGGCGCGCAAGGCTATGCAAAACGCTTTGGCGCCACGTTCGGAGACTTAACGATGAGCAACCTGCTGGGCAACGCAGTGTTCCCCTCGCTCTTCAAACAGGACCCGCGTTATTTCTACAAGGGCACAGGTACCACCAAATCCCGAGTGCTCTACGCCCTGGCCAATGCTGTGATTTGTAAAGGCGACAACGGTAACTGGCAGGCCAATTATTCCAGCATCCTCGGGAGTCTGACAGCCGGAGGCATCTCCAATCTCTACTACCCGGCCAGCGATCGCGGTGCCGCTCTCACTTTCGAAAATACCGCTATTGGCATTGGTGGCAGTGCAATTCTCAATCTAATGAAGGAATTTGTGCTGACCAAAATCACCACCAACGTCCCGCACAAACCCACTCCCACCAATCCGAATCCTTAAGATTGTTTTAGCGGTCACTCTCGCTCTTGCCTTCTTATTTCTTCCGTTTTCGCGCAATTTCCTGACGACGAATTGTCTACGCTGAGCGCACATCTTCTCCCCGCGCCAACCTCTTGCAGATATCCTTCACGTCGTCATCAATATGTTTCCAATATTTCTGCAATCCGCTGCACAAATAATTTAACCCGGCCTCGCCATTCTTGGTCCGAATCAAGCGATTCTTCGGGCACTCCCCATTGCACGCAAAAAGAAAGGCGCACTCCGCACACTGCCGGGGCAGGGAATTAAACTTATTGAACCCGAATTGTTTCTGCTGCTCCGAAAAGACCAGCCGCGAACTCGAAGTCTCCAAAATATTCCCCAGCTTGTACTCCGGATAAACGTAGTGGTCGCACGAATACAAGTTCCCGTCATGCTCCAGCGCCACGCCCTTCCCGCAAAATTCGTGGTAGATGCACAGCTGTGCATCCAGGCCCTTCCACTGCGCCACCGCGGTTTCAAAATGATTGACGAACACTTTGCCGATATCCCGCCGGTACCAGTCATCCCACACTTTGCATAGGAAATAGCCCCAATCCTCCGGATCCACCGACCACTCCGTCACCACCGACTCCGCATTTCCCGGTCGCGCCGCCGCCGAACCCTGCACCGGCAACAACGACGGATCCCACTTCTGCGGCGCAATTTGCTGGAACACCTTCGGCTCTACGCACGGAATGAACTGCATCTGCCTAGGCCGCACCTCATTCTTCAAAAACCGGTACACATCCAGCGGCTTCTTCGCATTCACCCGATTAATCACCGTCAGCGTATTGAACGGCACCCCATGCCGGTGCAGCATCTGCGCCGTCGCAAACACTTGGTCAAACGTTGGCTTGCCATCTTTCGCCACGCGATACCGGTCATGCAGTTCCTTGGGCCCATCGATACTCAGCCCCACCAGAAATCCGTGCTTCTTCAGAAACGCGCCCCACTCCTCATCGAGCAGCGTCCCATTCGTCTGCAGGTCATTCTCAATTCGCTGGTTCGGCTTCTTGTATTTCTGTTCCAGCCCCACCACTTTCTGAAAAAACTCCAGCCCCAGCAGCGTCGGCTCTCCCCCTTGCCATGAAAACACCACTTCGCTGCGATCCTGCCCCTCGATGTACTGGCGGATATGCGTCTCTAAAATCTCCTCGGAAATTTGAAACTTGCTGTTGCTGCCCAACAGCTCTTTCTTATGCAGGTAGTAGCAATACGTGCAGTCCAGATTGCAGATCGACCCAATCGGCTTGATCATCGCGTGATACGCACGCTGCGATCCCGGCGCCGCTGGCCATGCGGATAAATTTGTAGAAGTTGTTTCGCTATCCATCGTTTCGCTCGTTGCTACCGACGGCCCTGGCCTACCTCATTCCTGCGCTTCACATCTTGTAGCACAGCCATTCCTGGCCGTGTACCTCAGCCAATCCCCCGACCTACACGTCACCGAATTTGTAGCGCCGGCTTCCAGCCGGCATAGCACGCACTAGGGTACTTGAGTGTGCCTCTGTGGCACAGCCAGGCTG
>JBAVNY010000775.1:0-3135 GCA_049691535.1 Candidatus Acidiferrum sp. | reverse complement strand
GCTGAGGCCTTCGTCAGGGAGTCGGGAGGAGCAGTGCGAAGTTGCCGGATGGTGGATTCGAGGCTCGCAAGGAAGGCCTTACATGGTTCGCAACCACCGAGGTGCTGCTCTAGTTTCTCGCAGAGGGAATCATCGAGCTGTCCATCGAGGTAATTGGAGAGTTCCGCGAAGAGAGCTTTGCAGGAGGCTGGACGTTTTTCCGAGCTAGCCGCGACGTGGCGAGGCCGGAGGGCCCTACTTTTAGAGGGGGTGTGTTTTTGATTTTGCTTTGCCAATTTTTGGCGAACAAAGAGGCGTGCGCGATGGAGACGCACGCGGACGTTGCCGGGACGAAGACCTGTGATGTCGCCCACTTCTTCGTCGGTTAGACCTTCCATGTCCCGCAGGACAAGGATGATGCGGTATTGAGGCGGCAATTGCTGGATCACTTCGCGGAGGCGTTTCGCCTGCTGACTGCGAATGGCAAGAGATTCTGGGTTAACCGGCTCTTCCTTCGCGAGGTTGGCAAGTTCCTGACGATCGGGCATAAGTTCGTCCAACGATAAATTCTGCTTCGGCGCGAATTTACTTTTGCGCCGGCTCATGAGGCAGCGATTCTTGGCAACTCGATAAAGCCAGACAAGAAGCGCGCGGGGACTCTCGAACTTCGGCAAATACGGGAGAGATTTCACCAGGACATCTTGCATCGTGTCCTCGGCGTCTTCGCGCTGGCCACAGACCTTCATGCTGAAAGAGAAGACGGTGCCTTGCAGCAACTCCAAAGCCTGTTCGAGGGCTTGAGGGTCGTGTTTCTCGAGCAGAGACATGGCCTGTTCGATCTCTTTGCGCATCGCTCCTCACCATAGCACAGCAACTCCTCCTCGTACCGTGATGCGGTCAACTAACTGACGCGATAGCAGTTAGGAAACGCCCGAACTTCTCTTCCGTGGAGCGGAACCCGTGTGGACACTTTCCTGTAACAAATCTCCCAGGATTGCATTTGTTGTGGTGCAAGGCCATCGAGAAGCCTATCCGACGGAGGGGAAGAGATGACAAGCAATGTGGGATCAACCGATTGAGTTATTCGAATTGTGCTGGGAATCGTTTTGGTTGCGCTCGGACTCAGTCACACGGTAACGGGCGGGCTAGCCATTGCGGCTTACGCGCTGGGAACCGTAGCACTGGTGACTGAGGTGGTTCGTTATTGTCCGCCGTGGTCACTTTTTTGGAATTACAACGTGCCCGCTGAAGCTCGGCCAAAACAAGTAGGTCATTCGTAAAAGAGTTTGAGGAAGGAGTTGGAAATGATCACAGCCAAAGTGAGTTTGACCCAGGTGCTGAAATCACAACGGCAGTTCGTGGCGGAAACTGGGAGCGGCCACCACATCATCCTGGACGACGCCGCTGGAGCGACAGGCGCAAAACCAATTGAACTTGTTGCCGTCGCGCTGGCCGGTTGCACCGCCTTCGATGTCATCACCATGCTACGACAGAAGCACCACCAGAAAGTGACCGGATACGAAGTTCGGGTGGAAGCGGATCAGGCGGAGCGGCCACCGCAGGTGTTCACAGCGATTCGTGTGCGCCACGTGTTGACGGGAATTGGGATCGACAAGACGGCAGTAGAGCAGGCGATTCAACTGTCTGAACAAAAGTACTGTTCTGTTGGCGCGATGCTGAAAGAAAAAGCCGCACTCGAAACAGTTTACGAGATTCACGAAGAACCGGTAGGTTGGCTCCAGTCAGCGCCCAATGCGGAGCCAGTGTCCGCTTGAGATATGCGATGACTCGAGGATGGATTGCCAATTCGGTTCGAGCACTAGCTAGCACCATGGCGCTGTTTGTTGCAGTTTCGCAGATGGCACATGCACAAGAAAAGGACGTGACTCAACCTCTCACATTGGAGCAGGCGGTGCGCATGGCGCTGAACCAGAATCCTGCGTTCCAAACGAGTGCCGATGAAGCTGAGGCAACGCGGGCACGGCTGAAACAAGCGCAGGCTGCGTGGATTCCACGATTCGACTTTCACCAGGACTTCACGCGCGGAAATAACCCGGTCTATGTGTTCGGGACCAAGCTGACGCAACGGCAGTTCTCGAATGCCGATTTTGCGTTAAACAACTTGAACACGCCAACTCCACTCGACAATTTTCAGACACGCTTCGACGGGCAATGGAGGCTGTTCGATTCAGGACAAACTCTGTTTCACCAGCGCAGCGCGAAACGCTTGGTCACTGCTTCGGATTTCGAGACGGAACAGGCGCGGCAGGATTTGATCCTGGAAATCGTAAGAACCTATTACGGCGTGCTGGTCCTGAAGGAAAACGCGAAGGCCGCGGACGAAGCGCTGAACACTGCGGAAACGAGCGCGCAACGCATGGAGACAATGCACAAGGCCGGCTTGCTGGTGGATTCAGACTGGCTGAGCGCGAAAGTATTTGTTTCGCAGATGAAGGATCGGCAAATTCGTGCACAGAACGATCTGGCGCTGGCGCAGATGCAGTTGGCGCGGGAGATGGGAATGGCTTTGGATGTGCCGGCCGAACCTGCAGCAACTCTGGCCGAGCCAGGGATGCCACCCAAAACCATTGCGGAATGGATTCGCATCGCCCTCGAGCAAAGGCCTGGACTTCGCGCCGCGCAATTGCTGGAGACGGCGATGGGCGATGAAACAAAAGCGGCCAAGGCTGAATTCGGACCAAAGATCGCTCTTTTCGGAAGTGCGGAGCGCGACGCAATGACCCTCGGCGGCCCTTCAGGCACGAACTGGACGGCCGGTGCACGCCTTGATTTCAACCTCTTTGCAGGCGGAGCACAGAAGGCCCGGGTCGCGGAAGTCACGGCAAATGAGCACAAGGCGAAACACAACGTGGAATGGTTTCGCTCGGGCGTACAGATGGAAGTTCGCAAAGCGTATCTGGACGGGAATGCAGCAGCACAAAGAGCGGCATCGGCGCGCGACGCAGCCGAGCAGGCCAAAGAGAGCTTGCGGATAGTACAGAACCGCTATGAGACAGGGCTGACGACTGTCACGGAACTGTTGCGTGCGCAAACAGCCCAGCTTGATGCGAGTACAGGATATCTCGCGGCGCTGCAGGACTGGCAAGTGGCACGGGCGCAGCTCGAACGAGCAGCAGGTGTACTGACCCCGGAGTC
>JBAVNY010000774.1:0-11975 GCA_049691535.1 Candidatus Acidiferrum sp. | reverse complement strand
ATGCCAAGCTGATCGCCTTCGATTACTGGCTGACCGGCGTAAATCCCTCGATCTGGCTGGAGCAATTCGCCACTCCCACACGCAACGAACTTATCCAACTGGCCTATCTCACTTATTTCGTCTACCTGGTGGTTCTTGGCGGCATCCTTTATCACCGGCGCGAGTGGCGCGCGTACTGGTCGGTGATGACCTACTCGATGGTGGGATATTCCATCGGCTACCTGGTCGCGATTTTTTTTCCGATCCAAAGCCCGTGGTTCGCGCTGGCTGGTAGTTGGCATGCACCTCTCTCCGGCGGTCCTTTCACTGCGACGATAAATTTGATCGAGCATTTTGGCCGGGTGCGCGGCGCGGCGTTTCCTTCTGAACATGTTGCGGGTTCCGTGGCGGTACTGTGGGGCGCATGGAAATTTCGCCGTTGGTTATTTTGGGTGATGCTGCCGCTGGTGGCGCTGATGTGCTTCTCGACGATTTGGGGCCGCTATCACTACATCGCCGATATTTTCGGCGGAATCGTCACCGGCTCGCTGGGATTTCTGATTGGAAGCTGGCTGATGAAGCGCAAAGGCGCAGCGCCAGCCATTTCCGAGTACGCGTCAATCTAGCTGGACGTCTGACGCTTAGTCGAATTTTGGACGCCGACTATCTCGCGTTTGCGGCCGTTCAAAGTCCGCAGCCAAATCCAGCAGTAGCGCTTCCTGGTGTACGCCGCCGATGAACTGTAGTCCAACGGGCAGTCCATCTTTTGTGGATCCGCACGGCACTGAAATCGCGGGAACGCCCGCTAAGTTTGCCGGACGATTCAAACGCAGCAGCAGCGCGCGCGTCAGATGATCTTTCCCATCGATCGCGACGGAATCCTCTCCGATGCGCGTCGCGGTAATCGGTGTTGTCGGCGCCACGAGCGCATCGATGTGGTTGCTTGCCAGCACTTCATGAAATCTGGCAATGAATTGCTCGCGCAATTCCAATGCGCGCAAATACGTCACCGCGCTGACCTTCGTGCCCATTTCCAGGCGCACCCGGACGTCTTCCCCATATTCCGCGGCACGCTGTGGATACCATCCGGCGTCTTCGTGAAACAGCGTCGCTTCCGCCCACGCGATCTGGTTCCCCGCATCTTCGGCTTCCTGCAACAGTGGCACCGACACCTGCTTGAACTTCGCTCCACCTTTTTTCAGTATTTCGATAGAACGTTCGAAAGCCGTCCGAACTTCCGGGCTCAGTACATCGAGAAAAAAGTCCTTCGGAACTCCCAACCACCTCGCGCGTTTTCGGCCCGCAGTCTTTCGCACTGGACGGAAAGTTCGTTCGCCTTTGCCGTGCTCCGCTATAACATCCAACAGCAGCGCAGTGTCATCCACAGTGCGCGCCAAAGGGCCGACGAAATCAAGCGTCGTAGATAGCGGAATCACGTGATCTGCGCTGACCCGTCCGAGGCCCGGCTTCACCCCCACCACGCCGCAGAGTGAAGCTGGAATACGAATCGAGCCGCCGGTATCGGTCCCAATGGTTGCAAAACACAGCCCGGAAGCCAGCGCCGCGGCCGAACCGCCGCTGGAACCGCCCGCAATACGCGTTAAATCCCAAGGATTTTTTACTGGGCCGTAGTGTGGGTTGTTGCTGGTCGTGCCGTAGGCAAACTCATGCATATTGGTTTTGCCTAAAATCACTGCGCCGGCATTTTTCAGAGCCACCACCACCGGTGCATCCATCGTTGGCACAAAGTCTCGCAAAATCTCCGAGCCGCCCGTAGTGCAAACATCCTTGGTGTAAATGTTGTCTTTCAGCGAAATCGGAATTCCGTGCAACGGCCCCAGATCCGTCCGCGCTCGCTTGCCCTTCGCGGTAGTAAATGCTCTTTCCGCAGCTTGGGCCTGTCGCAACGCCATCTCACCGCTAATTGCCAAATACGCATTCAGTTTTGGATGGAGTTTAGAAATTCGCTGCAGCAGAAACCGCGTCAGTTCTACCGGCGAGAGCTTGCCCGTCCGAAACAGCTTTCCAATTTCCGGAATCGTTGCATACGCAAGTTGCTCGTCCGATGGGAAGCTCATTAGAAAATCCGTTCCTGCCGCCGCAAGTTCCCGAATCGCCCCAGATTCGCGATGATAAACGCGACGCGAAACTGATTCTCGGTCCGTACCACGCCTAATTCCACTCGGCGATATTCCACCGCCAAACCGCAGCAGCCGCCGTTATACGTCACGCGCACGAATTGGTTTTGCTGGGTGGAATTCAGAATGTCGTAACTTACTCCTCCCGCGACATTGAATCCTTTGCGGGTCGCATCCCCGTAGCCCAGTAAGGCGCGGATCTGGTGCGACGGCGGCTGCACCACCGGATTGCCTTGCAACAGGAAATCCGCCACGGTCAGAAAAAACTCGCTGTACGGTTTGACCTTCAGCAGTGTACCGACGGTGGTGAGCTTACCCAATTGCGGATCGTATTCCACGATGGATTCCGCATCGTACCGCCCACCAGGCGTCAGTATTAGATCGCTTACCAGCGGCGACCAGTTGCGCGGCGTTGCGGCAAACGCAAATGGCGTGATGGAGTCCAAGGCCTGAAACACGTTGCGTTGCCCGGGCACCAGCGCCCCGCCAAACGTAGGATCGAAATAATGTTTCTGCACCAAGGTCCATGACAAGAAGTCCACCGGTTGGTCAGATCCCTGCTTCACATACAGATGTTGCGTGACGCCGTACTCCACTTCGTTCGTGTCGGTCAATGTAGCGTTGCTGTCGTAGCGAATGAAGTTCGCAAAATTATTTACTCCGGTAACGTAGCGGTACGTCACGGTCGGCTCGATGGTGTGTTTATAGCGGCGCCGGCTGAGCGGCCGGTCAAAATAGCGCTCCAGGGTGGGCGGACGCAGTTCCACTGCGAATTCTCCGGTGTTCCGCAGGATGGAATTTCCAACCACGTTTCCGCTATTGTCCAGCGAATCGCCATAATACGTCGAACGAAACACGGCGGTGGTCGTCACGCCCAGCCAGTTTCCAAAGTGAATGGGCAGCGTCACCTTGGGCGCAAGCTCGGTTCGCGGCACAAAATTCGGCGTGTTTATGAACGTATCGTCGCGATGCAGCGCGTCTACAAACGTGTCGAACGACAGGTATATCGGCAGCTCTTTAAACGGCGCCTGCTCCACCGAACTGAAACGGACTTCCGGCGCATCGCGCAACAACACGCTATTGGGTGGATTTAGTTCCAGGTAGCTGCGATCGTTCAAGCTGGCGACGTTGAAGCTGAACCCTCGAAAATTGTTGGTTAGAAATATGGCGCTGCGCACTTCGGAATTGATCGCGTCGCCGTAGGTATCCGCGAAGGCCAGGCGGAACGTCAGCGACGAAAGTTCGTTTACGTCGGCTACAAATCGCCAGCCATCTTTCCAAAGCGAAGTTACTTCTACCTGCTGCTGGTGGCCGCCCTGTTTCTGCAAAACGCCATTGGTAACGATGCCGCGATCGATCACGCCGAAATAATCATATTTGATCGAAGTGTTTTCGTACGGCCGCGCTCGAAATTGCGCTCGCTCGGCGCTTCCGCGCAGGCTGAGATATTCGAAGCCCAGCGTGGTATCAAACCACGGCTTCGGCGCCCAATAAAACGCGTCGCCCAGTACAAATCCCTTGGTGGTGCTTTGCCCGATCGCCGGAATTAAAAACCCCGTTTGCCGGATGTGATCGCCGGCCGGCGCGGTCGCGTACGGCATCCAGATCAGCGGCACGCGGTACAGGCGAAAATTCGCATGCACCATCGCCACGCTTTTTTGCAACGCGAGTTTGGCCTCCGGCGTATAGAACTGCCAGGTGGGCTTGCGTGGATCGCAAATCGTGAACCAGGCGTGGCGTATGTCGTATTCATCAGCCGAGAGCCGCTCCACTTCCTTGGCTTCGAAGTACAGCGGATTTTCCGTGACCAGCAAGAGCGGATTCGGCCGCCGCTCCAGTTTCACCATGCCGTGCACGTTGCGAAAGGTGCCGTGCCCGGTGTTGACGTTCAGTTGGCCTTCATCGCCCTCGATGTGCTGGTTTTCAAAGTCAAACTTCACGTGCCCGCGCGCCACCGCCTCATAGGTGACGCTGTTGTATTCCACGTGATCGGCCTGCAATTGCATTCCGCCATAGGTGATGTCCACATCTTTGTCGGCGATATACACATCGCCTTCTTTGCGCTGCGCACCGCTGGCATAGATTTCCGCGATTCCGCCGGAAGGCGCCTGGGCGTGAATTTGCTGCGCATGGCCTACCTGTTGAAGAAGGAATGCTGCGAACGCGATGAGCAGTAGCCGGGGAACACTTCGGCGGGCGGAGATGGGAAAAGTAAGCTTCACGCTGCGTTTTCGCTCATGAATGATGAAGAGTTAGCCTAGCACGCGCTCTGCTGGAATTGTAGCCAGCCGCCATTCCTCGCAGGCTCGAAACAATAGATGCAACATGTGGCGTAGAAGCGGTATGATGCGCAGCTTCCCGGAGGATCCGTTGACATCACCAAAGCTGCGCGGTTTCGCTGTGCTCGCTGCCTTTTCGTTTGTCTCCCTCGCTTCAGCGGCCATTGTGATGGCTGCTCCAGACACGCCCGGCGCCCCGGCCTCATCGCCGGCAGACAAGTTTAAGGGGCTGACATTTCGCGAACTCGGGCCCGCGGTGATGGGCGGGCGCATCGACGACTTTGCGGTAGTCGAATCCAATCCCAGCATCGTGTTCGTGGGCGTGGCTTCGGGCGGAGTCTGGAAGAGCACCAACAACGGCACCACGTGGGAGCCAGTGTTTGATAAGGAAGCCGTCTCGACGATTGGCGACATTGCCATTGCGCCTTCCGATCCTTCCATCGTTTGGGTGGGTAGCGGCGAGCCCAACAACCGGCAGAGCTCCTCGTGGGGCGACGGCATCTATAAGTCTCAAGACGCCGGCAAAACGTGGCAGAAGATGGGGCTAGCGGCCACGCATCATATCGGGCGGATCGTTATCAATCCCAGAAATTCGGATGTGGTTTACGTTGCGGCACTCGGTCACTTGTGGGGACCGAATCCGGAACGCGGCGTATATAAGACTACAGACGGCGGCAAAACCTGGTCGCAGGTTTTGAAAATCAGCGAGGACACCGGCGTTAGCGACATTGCTATGGACCCGCAGAGTCCCGACACTCTTTACGCGGCGGCTTATCAACGGCGGCGCAGTGTGTACGGCTTCAACGGTGGCGGCACGGAAGGCGGAATCTACAAATCAACCGACGGCGGCGCCACCTGGAAAAAGCTGAGCAAGGGGCTGCCTTACGAAGATGGCGGAGACGTGGGCCGCATCGGCCTGGATATCTACCGCAAAGATCCCAACATTGTTTACGCGCTGGTGCAACACGAGAAGGGCGGCATCTTCCGCAGCGAAGACAAAGGTGAAACCTGGAAGAAAATGGGCGACACCAATCCGCGCCCCTCGTATTACAGCCAGGTGCGCGTCGATCCCAACAATGATTCGCGGGTCTGGGTGCTGGGCGCCGCGATGTACTTTTCCGAAGATGGCGGCAAAAAGTTTGTGACCGATCGCGTGAAGAAGATTCACGGCGATTTTCATGCCATGTGGATCGATCCCGCGGATTCCAATCACATTTTGGCGGGCAGTGATGGCGGCGTGCACTGGAGCTACGACAACGGCAAGACCTGGGATTTCGTGAATACGCTGGCGATTGGGCAGTTTTACGAAATTGGCTTGGACAATGATCGCCCGTATCACGTGTGCGGTGGATTGCAGGACAACGGCAGTTGGTGCGGCCCCGTCAATTCACTTAAGAAAGATGGCATCAGCAACGAAGACTGGGTGCTCGTCCACGGAGGCGACGGCTTTTATGCGCAGGTTGATCCCGTCGAGCCTTGGATCGTTTACACCGAATCACAAGACGGCGATTTAGCGCGACATGATATTCGCACCGGCCAGGAGCGCGCTATTGGCCCGGAAGCGAAGCAGACCGACGCACACTATCGTTTCAATTGGAATTCGCCGATAGAAATTTCCGGGCAGGATCATCAGGTCATCTATTACGGCGGGAATTATCTATTTAAGTCCACGAATCGCGGCGAGAGTTGGGCGCGCCTTGGTGGCCAGCTCACATCGGATGTGGATCGCAACAAATTGCCGATCTTTGGGAAAATTCCAGATAAGACAACGCTATCGCGGCACGATGGCGTGGAGGAATATCCCACCATCACTACCATTAGTGAGTGTCCGCTCACACCTAACGTTCTTTGGGCCGGAACCGACGATGGCAACCTGCAGGTCACCCGCGACATGGGCAAGACTTGGAAAAATGTGGCGACGCGCGTTCCCGGCTTGCCGAAGGGAACGTACGTCAGCCGCGTAGTCGCTTCGAGATACGCTGAAGGCACTGCGTATGCTACGTTTGACGGCCATCGCACCGACGATTACGCCATCTACATTTTCCTGACTACCGATTATGGCGAGACGTGGAAACCCATCCGCAATGGCATTCCCGATTCTGCCGGCAGCGTTCATGTGGTTCGCGAACATCCGCGCAATGCCAACTTAGTCTTTGCCGGCACCGAGTTTGGTTTGTGGGTTTCCTGGGATCGCGGCGCCAGCTGGACTGCACTGAAGGGAAATTTCCCTACCGTTCCCGTGGATGACATTCAAATTCAGGCGCGCGAAAACGATCTGGTGCTGGCCACGCATGGCCGTTCGATTTGGGTGCTCGACGATCTCACGCCCATTGAAAAGTGGGACGCGGGCATGGCGAATGCCGACGTTACTTTTTTCGCTCCTCGTACCGCGACGCTTTGGTATCTCGCGCAACGTCGTTGGAGCGCCGGGCAAAAAATGTTCACGGCCAAGAATCCAGCCGATGGCGCGCTTCTTACCTACTACCTGAAAGACGCCGTTGTTCCGGAACAGAAAAAGGCGGAGAAATCCGACGATAAAGACAAGAAAGACAAACCCGCGGAAGAAGACAAGTCGAAAAACGCGCCGGCTGCAAAAAAAGAAGGTACCGTCAAGGTTACGGTCTACGACAAGGACAAAAAGCTCATTCGCACCTTTGAAGCTCCCGGTGCGGCAGGCTTCAATCGCGCCAGTTGGGACTTGCGCTACGATCCATCAGCCGAGCCCACCGACGAACAAAAAGAAGCCATGGAGGCGGGCTATTACGATGGACCGAATGGCCCGCGTGTCGATCCCGGCGAATACTCGTTGCATCTCCAGGCCGGAGCGAAAGAAGCGAACGGCAAAGCTACCGTCGAAGAAGATCCTCGTTTGGTTATGTCCGCCGCGGACCGCGCGGCTCGTCGCGCCGCACTCGATGCACTTTACGCCATGGCCAAGACGTCTACGACCGATCGCAAGACCATCAGCGGCTTGCAGTCCGCTCTGAAGTCGACGCGCGAAAACTGGAAAAAGGAAGCAGACAAGAAAGATGGCGTGAAAATTCCGGAAGATATTCAGAAGCAGGCTGACGAGTTCCAGAAAAAAGTCGATGACCTGGCGCGCAAATTCAAACGCGATCAGGAAGGTTTGGGTAACGCCGGACCGCCGTTCGAATGGCGTCCCGCCCCGCTGCCCGATCAGGTACAAACACTGATGGAATCCATCGACGAATTTTCGGCAGTGCCCAGTCCACAACAATCGGAGAAGCTCGAAGAGTTGAAACCGCTGGTCAGCGACGCATCGGCGCAAGTCAAAAAGCTCATGGAGCAGGATCTTCCAGCGTTGAACAAGAAGATGAATGAAGCCGGAATCCCACACATAGTGCCGTCTCCGGAAACGTTGACACCTACTGGTGATGATCAAGGGGAAGAATCGGACCGGTAGATTCAGCGGGGTATAAGCCAGTGGCAAGCGGGCGCGCAGCCGCGGGCGTGGGTTACTTAGCGGCTTCTTTGGTCGCCGCTTCTCTTGCAGATTGCGCGCGATACCATTCGAAGGTGCGCTCCAGCCCTTCTTCAAACATCACGGCGGGCTCGTATCCCAGGAATTCGCGGGCACTCTGAATGTCTGCTTGCGAGTCGCGAATGTCGCCGTCGCGGGACGGCTCGTATTTTGCTTCGAGTTGTTTCCCGCTAATGCGCTGCAAGTGTTGCAAAGTCTGATTCAGCGAGATACGGCCGCCGGTCCCAACGTTAAATACCCGTCCCGACGCACTCGGCGCTTCGCAGGCCAGCAAATTCGCTTGCACAGCATTATCGACATAGGGGAAATCGCGGGTGTGCTCACCGTCTCCATAAACGACTGGCTGCGTCTCTTCCAGAAATGCGGTACAAAATTTCGAGAGCACGCCGGAATACGGAGAGTTGGGGTCCTGCCGTGGTCCAAAAATATTGAAATAGCGCAGCGAAACATTTTCCAGGCCGTAACACCGCCCAAACGCATACGCGTACAGTTCGCCCACATACTTTGTGACGCCATAAGGTGAAATGGGTTGCGGTTGCATCGATTCGGTCTTTGGCAGAGTCGGCGTTTCGCCATAGGCGGCAGAAGACGCGGCAAATACCACGCGCTTTACTTTGTTATCTCGCGCGGCCAGCAGAATATTCAGCGTGCCGTCAACATTGACCTTATTGGTTTCGACCGGATCCTTCACGGAACGCGGGACCGACGTGCGCGCCGCGAGGTGAATCACGAATTCCGCCTGATGCATGGCTTTCTGCACCGCTTCAATGTCGGTGATCGAACCCTTCATGAAGGTGATTTTGCTGCGCACCTCGGCCAGGTTTTCTTCTTTGCCCGCTGACAAATCGTCCAGGACCACGACGCTGTGCCCGCGCCTCACCAATTCGTCCACTGTATTCGAGCCGATGAATCCGGCGCCTCCTGTAACCAGGTAGCGCATTCTTCGTGCCTCCTGCCGCAAAACCAATCTTATTGTACGATGGGGTGGGGAAACCGAATGTGACGATTAGCCTTCGCGTCACATATCAATCATGGGTAAAAAAATCGCGCTGGTGCTGTTGGTTGCTCTTCTGTCGTTACTCGCGGGAGCCTGGTTCTTTTACCATAACCTGCATCGCGCTCGGTTCCGCCCGTCTCCCGTCACGCAGCGATACCCAGAAGTGCTCCCCAATTCCAGCAGTCCTCGAGTCGCTGTGCCCCCGGGGGCGCCATCTGCCGCCAATCCGAACTCCGGCAAGGAGCCTGCAGCTAGCCTATTACCCGCCTTCACGCCTCGTCCCGGCGAATCGCTGGAATTCGCTGCCAATGTTCCCAAACTGAACAGCACCATCGCCAATTTAAAGTTGCTGGTAGGAGAAAAGAACGCCTTCGGCGGAAAAAACGCCTGGCACTTTCAAGCCTTTGCGCATACCGAAAATCCCTATCGAATGATTTTTGAGTTAGACGACCAGTTTGATTCGTACAGCGACCCGGCCAGCAACATGACCAGCCTGCAATACGAAATGCACCTAAGCGAACGCGGGCAAAAAGTAGATTTGGTCCAACGCATGTTGCCGTCGCCCAAGGATCCTGCTCCACCGGACGCCGCCGCAGCGCGTGTTCTGCCCGGAACGCGCGATCCACTCGGCATGCTGCAATATCTTCGCGGAGTGGACTGGAGCAAAACGCCGGAAGTGCATAGCCCGGTTTACGATGGTCGCAAGTTGTACGATGTACGCGCCGCACTCGCCGCGCGCTCCGTGTCCGTCTCCGTGCCAGCCGGCAATTTCAATGCTTCAAAAATCGAAATTCACGTCCTGGACAATGGTGTGGAGATGAAAGACGCACACTTTCTCTTGTATCTGGCCAACGACGCGGCGCGCACGCCAGTATTGGTCGAAGCAGTTTTGCCCATCGCCACGGCGCGCGTGGAACTTACCAAGGCCAATTAAGCTTGCAACTTTAGTTCAGCGAGCTAGCAGGGAACGATCTTGTCGCGGTGACGAATCACGCGCCGTGTCGCATTGCGCGTATCCACCACCAGCTTGGCAGCATCCACAATCGCCGCATAGTCATATCCGGTGTGATCCGTGGCAATCAGCACTGCATCATATTTCGCCAGCGTCTCGGGATTCAGCGGCACAGACTTCATGTCGGAGTAATCGTAATGCCGCATCTTATGCAGTTGCGGGAAGTACGGATCGTTGTAATCGAACTCCGCTCCACGCTTCTTCAAAATTTCCATAATCTTCAGCGTTGGCGATTCGCGCAGGTCGTCTACATCCTTTTTGTACGCGACGCCCAGAATCAGAACCTTCGAACCCTTCAAGCTTTTCTTGTGCTGATTGAGCGCTTCGGCCAGCGAGTCCACCACGTGATATGGCATGCCGGTATTTACTTCGCCGGCCAGTTCGATGAAGCGCGTGGCGAAATCGTATTCCCGCGCCTTCCACGACAAGTAAAACGGATCGACCGGGATGCAATGGCCGCCCAGCCCAGGTCCGGGATAAAACGGCATAAATCCGAAGGGCTTCGATGAGGCCGCCTCAATCACTTCCCAAACGTCCACGCCCATGCGCAGGCAAAGCAGCTTCAGCTCATTCACCAGCGCGATATTCACGCAGCGGAAAATATTCTCGAGCAGCTTGGCCATTTCGGCCGCACGCGTCGAACTGACCGGCACCACGCGCGACACGACTTGCGCGTACAAAGCTTGGGCCGCGCGGCCACTGGGCGGATTTACGCCGCCAACCACCTTGGGAATCTGTGCCAAACCAAACTGTTTGTTGCCCGGATCTTCGCGTTCCGGCGAAAACGCCAGGAAAAAGTCGCCCGGCACATTTTCGTTTTCCGGCCCGGAAGCAATGGGGCACTTCCAGCCGCTCTTCTCCAAAATGGGTAGCAGTAATTCTTCGGTTGTTCCGGGATAGGTGGTGGATTCGAGGATCACCAATTGTCCGCGCTGCAAGTGCGGCTGAATGGCCTTGGCGGTCTCTTCCACGTAACTCAAATCCGGTTCGCGATACTCATTCAGCGGGGTCGGCACACAAATTAGGATGGCGTCGACTTCTTTCAGCTTTTCAAAATCAGTCGTCGCGCCGAAATGGCGGCTATTCACGTATTGCTGAATTTTGGTTTGTTGAATGTGTTCGATATACGACTTGCCGGCATTCAGCATTCTTACTTTTTCGGGATCGGTATCAAATCCGGTCACACGATGCCCGGCTTCGGCAAAGCGCAAGGCGAGGGGGAGACCCACGTAACCACATCCCATAATTCCTACTCTTAATTGCGCGCCTTTGAAAAACTCAGGTCTTCTGTCAGTTGGCATGAGATCGAAACTCGCTCCTAATCATGGATGGGGGTCAACATCAGGCGGAAACCCCAGAGGGCATACCACTTCAAAATCATATCAGCTTATTTGCGCCAGCACGAAGCACCCGCCAGCTTGTTTCCTAATGTTCATAACCGGCTTTGCTCAAAATGTACTTTGCAATTTCCGTTTCCCAGGACAAGATACTGCGTGCTTCTCCTCTTATCGCTTCCATTTTGTGCGCCCTGCTGGCGCTCATGACCATCCTGATCGTTCTTTGTTTAGGCCTGTTTGTAGGCGTCATGGTCGGTCTGCTCGGTATCGGCGGCGGTGTGGTGTTGGTTCCGGCGTTGGTCTATCTGTTGCATTACGATCAGCACCTTGCCCAGGGCACTTCGCTTTTTATTATGCTCCCACCCATCGGCTTGGGGGCGCTGCGCGAATATTGGAAAAATGGACAGGTCGACTTGCGCGCCGGCATCTGCTGCGCCGTTGGCTTTTTGTTGGGCGGCTACATTGGGGGACGTATCGCGGTCCCCATGCCCTCGGACCAGCTCCGCGGCATCTTTGGCTGCTTCATGGTTTTTTCCGCCGTTCTGCTGTGGCGCAAATCGGCGGGTATATCCTCGTCGACTTCCGCGGAGAATGCGCCCGCGCCCTCGCTCAGCGCTGCGCGTGCAATCGGCATTTTCCTGGCGGCGGCGTTCAGCGGCGTAGCTGCGGGAATGGTGGGCATTGGCGGAGGGACGGTCTTGGTCCCCCTACTGGCGCTTCTGTTCGGTTTC
>JBAVNY010000773.1:0-6080 GCA_049691535.1 Candidatus Acidiferrum sp. | reverse complement strand
GCGCCACCGACCGCGTCAACCACACGTTGCCGCCAATAATGCTGTGATGCCCCACCCGCGTGTCGCCGCCAATAATCGAAGCTCCGGAATAAATCGTCACATGATCTTCAATATCCGGATGGCGCTTATTCGTAATTCCCCGCACCAACTCCCCGCCCGCATCGCGCCGGCTCACGGGATTAAACGCGCCCAGTGTCACGCCGTGATACAACGTCACCTGTTTGCCGATCGTTGCCGTCTCGCCAATCACCACGCCCGTGCCGTGATCGATAAAAAACGATTCATCAATCTTCGCGCCCGGATGAATATCAATTCCCGTCCGGCTATGCGCCACTTCGGTCATCATGCGCGGCAAATACGGAATCTTCAGCAAATACAATTCATGCGCCAGCCGTTGCACGGTAATCGCTTCGATTCCCGGATAACTCAGCAAAATCTCTTCCAGTCCACTTGCCGCCGGATCATTGGTAAGCGCCGCCTCCAGATCCGTTGCCATTAAATTCGCCAAATACGGCAACTTGCCCCGCACCTCGATTAGCAAATCTTCGGCCGCCCGCGCCACATCCCGCGGAATTTCTTTGCCCCGGCAACTGCAATCAAAGCGAATCGCGCAGACCAACTGTTCCGCCAGCATCAAATCCAACTCTTCTAAAAAGCGCGCCACCAGGGCGCCTTGCGATTCCGCAGGCGCATGAAACAGTGGGAACAATCCTTCCAGGTATCGCCGGCAAACCGCCGCAACTTCGTCCTTCGACGGCAGCCGGTATTCCCCCGCCCGGTCGCCCGAAAGCCGCGCCTCCAATGCAGCGCGAAATTCACTGGCCAGGCACTGCAATTCATTTTTCGACGTAACCATAGTTCCTGCCAATCAAGCTGCGCTAAATGTCAGATGCAATCCAGGAAAGAAGATGTACTCACAGGAAAGCTACTAGAACCGACCCGTCATCCCGAACGGAGTCCGCGAAGTGAGGAATCCCTCTTCTCTTGGGTTCCCGTGCTTGGGTTCCCGCCATAGAGACTCCCCACTCCTCGCAAACCAACCCCAACAACCCTAACCGCCGATCCCCTCAAACAGCACCGTCGACAAGTACCGTTCCGCCGTGTCCGGCAACACCGTAACAATCGTCTTCCCCGCGAACTCCGGCAGCTTCGCCAGCCGTACCGCCACCGCTGCTGCTGCCCCGCAAGAAATGCCGCACAGGATGCCTTCTTCCCGCGCCAACCGCCGTGCCATTTCCACGGACTCTTCGTTGGTCACCTGTTCCACGCGATCCACCAGGCTCAAGTCCAAGTTCTTCGGCACAAACCCAGCCCCGATTCCCTGAATCTTGTGTGGTCCCGGCACCACCGGTTGCCCTTCGCGTGTCTGCGTAATGACCGGACTCGCCGTTGGTTCCACGCCCACCGAAATGATCTTCTTCCCTTTCGTGCCCTTGATGTACCGGCTCACCCCAGTGATCGTTCCGCCAGTTCCGACGCCGCCGACGAACACATCAATCGCGCCGTCGGTGTCTTCCCAGATTTCCGGCCCAGTGGTTTTCTCGTGAATCGCCGGATTCGCGGGATTATCGAATTGCTGCGGCAGAAAATAATGTTGCTTGTCCGATTCGTAGATTTCCGTAGCCCGTTTGATCGCGCCCTTCATTCCTTCCGGGCCCGGCGTCAAAACCAGTTTCGCGCCAAGAATCGCCAGCACCCGCCGCCGTTCCAGCGACATGGTCTCCGGCATGGTCAGGGTAATCGCGTACCCGCGCGCCGCCGCCACGAACGCCAACGCAATCCCGGTGTTCCCGCTGGTCGGCTCCACGATTTCGATTCCCTGCTTCAGTACGCCGCGCTTTTCCGCGTCCCAGATCATTGCCGCCCCGATGCGACATTTCACGGAGTACGCCGGATTTCTTCCCTCGATCTTTGCCAACACCGTCGCCTTCGCGCCATCTGTCACGCGATTCAGTTTGATTAGGGGAGTCCTTCCAATACTCAGTGAATTATCTGCAAAAACGTTTGCCATGATGAGTGAACCTCAGTGAAGTGAATTTGCTGTATCGGGCAGCCCACTTAGTATAAGTCGGCCTCAGCGAAAACAAGAACAGTTCTACATCGCTCCGGGTGCCCCATACCCCGTAGTTGCGTATGGGGACTTCGTCTTTCTCTTCCTATGCGTCGCTTTCGTCAGCGCACGGTTAATCAGGGCGCGGCTTTCGCCATCTTCCCGGCCTCCTACCATCTCCCTGCTAGCGCGAATTGCCCATTCCCGCTGCTGTTTCATTGACTTGCCTTTTCCTAACACCTAGAATCGCCCCACGCAGGACCGCCCCATGCTGGGTCAAACCATTGCGCATTACGAAATTACCGACAAGCTAGGTGCCGGTGGCATGGGCGTGGTCTATAAGGCCCGCGACCTCAAACTGCAGCGCACCGTTGCTCTCAAGTTCCTCCCCAACGACATCGCCCTGCATCCTCGCGACAAAGAAAATCTTCTCCGCGAGGCGCGTGCCGCCTCCTCCCTCGATCATCCCAACATCGGCGCCATCTATGGCCTGGAAGAAGGCCCGGACCGCCAGGTCTTCATTGTCATGGCCTATTACGAAGGCGATACGCTTTCCGATATCCTCGCAGGTCGCATCTCCACCCTTCCGCAATCCCTCGAGCTTCTGATTCAAGTCGCTCGCGGCCTCTCCGCCGCACACGCCCGCAACATCGTCCATCGCGACATTAAGCCCACCAACATCATCGTGACCAAAGACAACGTCGTCAAAATTGTCGACTTCGGTCTCGCTCGCGTCGTCGCCAATTCCAGCGCCACGCAAAGCATGCAAGTCTCCGGCACGCTTCCTTATATGGCTCCCGAGCAAGTCCTCGGCGAAGCGCTCAGTCCCGCCTGCGATGTCTGGGCACTCGGCGTCATCCTTGTCCAGATGCTTACCGGCTTACATCCCTTCTACCGCGAAAATTCCGCCGCGATGACCTTTGCCATCCTCAACCAACCTCCCTCCGCGGTCGACTCGCTGCCTCCCACGCTCCGGCCAATCGCCCTGCACGCCTTGGCCAAAGAGGCTCCGAACCGCTACCACACCGCCCAGGAACTGCTCGACGATCTGGAAGCCGCGCGTCTGCAAATCAGTTCCTCGCCCCTTGCCGCCGGCGAAAACGACCCCACGCTCACCAACGTGATCTCTCCTCGAGAACTCAAGAAGCTTGCAGAGGATGCATCCAAGCCGCGCTGGGCCACCGGCACAGCAGCAGCGCCATCATCTCGTCGCGGCCTGTATATCTCCCTGGCCGCAGTTGCACTCGTACTCCTTGCTCTTCTTGTTCCGCAAGTTCGCGAGCGCCTCGCCAGCCTGCTCACCGGCAAACAAGTGAATCACGTAGCTGTGCTGCCCTTTGACACCGCCGGCAACGATCCAGAAATCCAAGCCGTCGCGCAAGGCTTGATGGATTCCATGACCAGCGAACTTTCCAATCTCAGTTCCGTCCAACAGTCGCTATGGGTCGTGCCTTCCAGCGTGGTGCGTAGCCGCAAAATCACCGATCCTTCCGCCGCAGCCCGCGAACTCGGCGCCACACTGGTCGTGAAGGGCAGCATGCAGCGCACTGGCCAAACCGTTCATCTCACCGTGGATTTGATCGACGCCAAAAATCTCCGCCAGGTGGGTTCCGCATCGCTCGAAGATCGCGCCGGCGATATCGCCGCGCTGCAAAATGAAGCGGTATCTCGGCTCGCCCGCCTGATGAACATCAAAGTTACCGCCGAAATGCTGCGCGCCACCGGTGGCACCGTCGCCCCCGCTGCGTATGAATCCTATCTCCAGGCCCTGGGCCTGATGCAGCGCTACGACAAGCCCGGCAATCTGGATCAAGCCATCGCCGCGCTCAACAATTCCGTCAAATCCGACCCGCGCTTCGCTCTTGGCTACGCACAACTTGGCGAAGCCTTCCGCCTGAAGTATCAACTGGATTTAAATCCCAAGTGGCTCGAAGAAGCGAAAGCCAATAGCCAAAAAGCCATTGAACTCGATGATCATCTCGCTTCCGTCTACGTCACCCTGGGCCGTATCCACGAACTCTCCGGCAATCATGATCTCGCCGTTCAGGAATTTCAGCGCGCGATTGCACTCGATCCGCGAAGCCCCACCGCCCTCGGTGGTATTGCGCGCAGCCATGAAATGGCCGGACATATTCCCGAAGCCGAAGCCGCCTTCAAACAAGCTGCCGCGTTGCGTCCCGATTTTTGGGACGGCTACGAAGAGCTGGGGCTCTTCTACGACCGACAAAATAAATATCCCGAAGCCATCGAGCAGCTTCGTCACGTCGTGCAGTTAACTCCCGACAACGCCCAGGCCTTCTCCAATCTCGGCGCAATTTACGTCGATACCAGCGATCCCAAATATCATCCCGATGCGGAAATGGCATTGAAACGATCCATTGAACTCAGCCCCAGCTACGCCGCTTACGCCAATCTTGGCTCGCTTTTCTACGACGAGAAGCGCTACGCCGAATCTGCTTCCGCATTCGAAAAGGCTGTGGATCTGAATCCCGAAAATCCCGCGGTCTGGGATTGGCTGATGAATTCCTATGAATGGATGAACCAGAAAGATAAGGCCGCGCAAGCTCTCGATAAAGCCTTCTTCCTCGCTTCCCGCGACGCCGATCTCAAACCGCGTGACGCCTCTGCCCAAGTCTTACTCGGCTCGCTCTCCGCCAAGAAAAAGATGCCCGAAAAAGCTCTTGGCCACACCCAGACCGCGCTGATTCTTGCTCCCGAAGATCCCGATGTTCTCGAAAACGCTGCTGCCACTTACGAATTAGTCGGCGACCGCGCCCACGCCATTGATTACGCGCAAAAAGCGCTGCAGAAGGGTTTCGCCCTCGACCGCATGAAAAACGATCCGGATATGCAGGGCGTGCTCGCTGATCCGAATTTCCGTGCAAACGGAAAGTAGTCCAACTGAAAAGGAGATAAACCCATGGCCGACCCTGCTCAAGCATTGACCCCAAAGACCAACACCGACCCTACCATCGAAATTAATCCGGATTGCACTTACAAGCCCAAAGGCGGTGTAGTCATACCCAAAAACGGAAAAGTCGTTTTCGACGTGGATTACCCACCCAACACGAACGTCTGCTCCATTTCATTCAGCTCCATCGCCTTTAGTTATGAACCCGAACTTCCAGACACTGCAACCGGCACAGTAAAGGTCGGCTCAGGTAACTAACTCCAGTCGAGCCCGACCGCATTCCTTCGTCGACCATGCCGACGCCCAACCCGCGCCGCCGCTGCTAGTAGCCCTTACGCTGCAAGCCGCGGCGGCCTGTTTTGGTAGCGCCGGCTGCCAGGCCGGCTCAAGAAAAAGTACATCCCAGCAAAATCCCTTCGAGACCCCAGCACACTCACCCCGCATCTAAAACCTAGCAACAACTAGCACCCCAAGACCCTCCGTTGCTCTAAACTAAATACGCGAAGCACAAACATGCCCACCGCCAACACTCCCGTAATTCACGAACCGACGCCGCTCACGCCACAACGCCGCGATCGCACCTCGCGCTCATGGTTTCTCGGCACCTTACTCGGCGTTCTCATCGCCACGGCGCTCCTCGCCACTCTCATCTGGCTCGCCACCGGACTCGGCCTCTTCCACCTGCTCACCTCGCTCCGCGCAGGCCGCGCCATCATCAACGTCGATCAGCCCACCGTCGTCCGTCAGATCCAGAAACTCCAGCGTCTCGAAACCGTCAGCTACACCATGGACAAAATTATTTCCGGCGAACACGCCAACGCCTATCTCCCTAAATTCCTCGTTGGCGATCGCCTGTTGCTGGTGGTGCACGGCGAAGTCGTCGCCGGCATCAATCTCGCTTCGCTACAAGACGGCGACGTCCAAGTCCAAGGCCAAAAAGTTTCCATCCACTTACCCGCCGCCGAAGTCTTCAGCACCCGCATCGATAACGCCAAAACGCGCGTCTACTCCCGCGACACTGGCCTGTTCTCCACGCCCGATCCCAATCTCGAAAGCGAAGTCCGCGAAGAAGCCGAGCGTCAACTCCAACAAGCCGCCCTGCAAGACGGCATCCTCAGA
>JBAVNY010000772.1:0-1693 GCA_049691535.1 Candidatus Acidiferrum sp. | reverse complement strand
GACCTGGAAGGACTGACGACGGACCAGGTGGTGACACAAGTGATTGCGACCGTCGAAGTGCCGAAGTAAAAGGACGCGATGAGGAGCTGCCGTTGAATTTGCCGAGACCACTGGTGCCGCCGGAAATTGCGGCGCGCGGGCACAGCGTGGGGAAAATCCCATTTGGATTCGGGCCGAGATTTTTCGTGCTGCTGCTGTTGGGATTTGTGTGGCTGGTGCCGGCGTGGTGGGTTCCACGATTCGTTGTGGCGATGATGTTGTGGGATTTGATCGCGTTGGTGGCGTTTGGAATTGATCTGGCGCGATTGCCGAAGCCGGCGGAGCTGGAAGTGAAGCGTGGGTGGGAGCACGCGCCATCGCTGGCGACGAAGAGTGAAGTTGCCCTGACGATCCGGAATTTTGGAAGTGTTGGAGCGCGGTGCGTGGTGGTGGATGAAACTCCGGGATCGCTGCGGAGGGAGCCGCCGTCGCTGTCGCTGGTGGCGCCGCCGCGGCAGGAAGGGCGTATGAAGTACCAAATTATTCCGCGAGAACGCGGAGATGTGCGGCTGGGGCGGGCGTTTGTGCGTTATCAAAGCGCGTTGGGATTTGCGGAACGCTGGGCGGCGGTGGAAATTGCGCAGACGGTGCGGGTGCTGCCAGATTTGGAGCAAGCGCGACAGCAGGCGCTGTATTTAATTCGCAGCCGGCAAGTGGAGATGGAAAAACGGCGAAGGCGGCAACGGGGGCAGGGCCGGGAGTTCGAAAGCTTGCGGGATTACCGCCAGGGCGATGAGCTGCGGGATGTCTGCTGGACAGCGACGGCGCGGCGACACCAATTGACGACACGGATTTTCGAGATCGAGAAGAGCCAGGCCGTGTGGATCGTGCTGGATGCGGGGAGATTGCTGCGGGCCGAGGTGCAAGAAAAGGCGAAGAATGTGCCGCTGGCGAAGCTGGATTATGCGGTGAATGCGGCGCTTTCGCTGGCGCAGGTGGCTACGCAGTGCGGCGATCGCGTGGGGCTGCTAGCGTATGGGAGAGGCATTCAGCAGAATTTGGGAACGGGACGCGGCCCGGCACATTTGCGGAGCATTGTGGATTCGCTGGCGCAGGTAAAAGGCGAGGCGGGCGAAGCGAATCACGCGAGAGCGGTGCGGGCGTTGTTGATGGAACAGAGTCGAAGAAGTTTGGTGGTATGGATCACGGATTTTGCGGAGACGCCGACAACGCCAGAAGTAATTGAGTACGCGATGCAGATGACGCAGCGACACCTGGTGGTGTTCACGGCGATAAGCCAACCGGATTTGGCGATGCTTGCGGAAGCTGCGCCACGCACGGAAGAGGAAATGTACCGGCACGCCGCGGCGCTGGAGATTGCGAACCGGCGCGAAGTGTTGCTGCGGGGATTGCGGCAGCGGGGGGTGTTGGCGTTTGAATTGATACCGGGATTGCTGGCGTCGTCGATCGTGAATCAGTATTTGGATATCAAGGAGCGGAATTTGCTGTGAGGGATAGCGACGGGCGGCTGCGGCCGGTGCCGAATAGATAGATGAGCAGAGCGCAGAAGAGAACGGCGGCGAGGCCGAACTTCATGGAGACGGGGGCGCCACTGGGAGAGAAAAAACCTTCGATCAGGCCGGCGACGATTAGGAGCGGAATCGTTCCAAGGACAAGCTTGGCGGCGCGGCCACCTGCTTGGGCGAGAGAAACG
>JBAVNY010000771.1:0-8093 GCA_049691535.1 Candidatus Acidiferrum sp. | reverse complement strand
GCGCGGCGCTACCGACCGGGGCGGCCGTGGCAGGTTTGGTGGGATGCGCTGGCGTGCTGGGTTGCGCTGCTTCGATGCGATGAACTTCTACCTGCACCGCTTGGCCTTCCCCTTTACCGCGCTGTGTGAGCCAGGCCGCTAAACCTTGACCGAAGCGCTCCGGGGTTAACCGGAAACTGGCCTCAACCGAGCCGTCCGCCAGCGGTAGCGTGTCATCAAACTCGGCGGCGTTCGTGAAATTGCGCATGCAGAACTGATCCAGCCACTCCAGCGGGCAAGGCTTGCCCTGGCCACGAATCAAAACATTTACGTGAAATTTCTGCGCGTACATGCGAATAGCATAGCATCGGAGAAGGGCGCATCGGATGCGGCGAGGGCAACCGAATGACTGGTTTTGTGTCAAGTGGAGTTGATCTTGGGCCGGCTGGCGGCCGGCGCTACCGAGGCCGAAGCGTGAGGCCATGATCAGAGAGTGGTGGGGCGTGGTATGGTTGTATGACCTTGCGTCTCCCCTGCGCCCTAACTTACACTGAGAAAGTTATATGGAAGCCATACCAGCCTGAAGCGCTGGGAGATCCGCTCTGAGATGTGTAGCTAGCGGTTGGTCGGGCGCATCGATGCAATATTCCGATGTTTGTTATTTAAGTTTTTGGGGTTCGATTTTTCGGGGGTAGATCGTGGCCACGCCAATGGAAGCATGGGTAGCCGAAGCAGCCCAGCTCACCAAGCCAGATAAAATCGTCTTCTGTGACGGGTCGGAATCAGAAAACCAGCGAATCATTGGCGAGATGTTGGCGCAGGGAGATTCGTTCGTCCTGAACGAGCAGACCTACCCGAATTGTCAATTACACCGCAGCGATCCAAGCGACGTAGCGCGCACCGAGCACCTCACATTTATCTGCTCCCCAAGCAAAGAAGATGTAGGGCCGACCAATAACTGGATGGATCCGCAAGGCGCGAAACACAAAGTGGGTGCGCTGCTCGATGGGGCAATGCGCGGCCGCACCATGTATGTGGTGCCGTACATCATGGGCCCGGCCGATTCGCCGTTCAGCAAGATCGGCGTGGAAGTGACGGACAGCCCGTACGTGGTGGCGAACATGCGCATCATGTCGCGCATGGGAAAAGTGGCCACCGACTTGTTGGGCAACTCCAGCGATTTTGTGCCTGGGCTGCATTCCGTGGGTGATTTGGACCCGATGCGGCGCTACATCGTGCATTTTCCCGAGGAGCGGCTGATCTGGAGTGTGGGTTCGGGCTACGGCGGAAACGCATTGCTGGGGAAAAAATGTTTTGCGTTGCGCATTGCGAGTTACATGGCGCGGCAGCAGGGCTGGATGGCCGAGCACATGCTGATTTTGGGTTTAGAAGCGCCGGGCGGCAAGGTGACGTACATGGCTGCGGCGTTTCCCAGCGCCTGCGGGAAGACGAATCTGGCGATGATGGTGTCCGCGCTGCAAGATCAAGGCTACAGAGTTTGGACCATCGGCGACGACATTGCCTGGATGCACATCGGTCCCGACGGATATTTGCGCGCGATTAACCCGGAGGCGGGATTCTTTGGCGTTGCGCCCGGCACCGGATTTCAGACCAATCCCAACGTGATGGAAGCGCTGAACCGCAATACGATTTTCACCAACGTGGCGGTTACAGAAAAGAATGAACCGTGGTGGGAAGGAATCGGCGGGCAGCCACCAGCCAGCTTGACCACCTGGCGCGGCGAGAAATGGGACAAGTCGAAAGGGCCTGCGGCGCATCCGAATGCGCGGTACACCGTGCCTGCCGATCAATCGCCGAGCATTTCGAAAATGTGGAATTCGCCAGAGGGCGTGCCGATTTCGGCGTTTATTTTTGGCGGGCGGCGTGCCCGGCTGGCTCCGCTGGTGTACCAATCGTTTGACTGGCAGCACGGAGTGTTTGTGGGAGCCACGATGGCTTCGGAGACGACCGCCGCTGCCACTGGAGATGTTGGAATCACGCGGCGCGATCCCATGGCGATGCTGCCCTTCTGCGGATACAACATGGCCGATTATTTCGAACACTGGCTGACCATGGGCACGCGCATTCCCAAGCCGCCGAAAATTTTCCATGTGAACTGGTTCCGCAAAGGCGCGGACGGAAAATTCCTGTGGCCGGGCTACGGAGAAAACGTCCGCGTGTTGAAATGGATTCTGGAGCGCGTCGAAGGGCGCGGCGAGGCACAGGAAACGGCGATTGGCTATGTGCCGACGCGCAACGGATTGACGTTGGATGGATTGAACATTGCGCCGGAAGCGCTGGATGAACTGTTCCGGGTGAATCCCGAAGATTGGGAAGCGGATTTGGAAGACAGCAAGCAATTTTTTGCCAAGTTTGGCAATCGCCTGCCCAAGAAACTGCTGGATGAGCACGAGAAACTGGCTCGCCGCTTTACGAAATCCGTACCTGCGACCTGATTTGGCCGCACCCTATTCATCTCATCGCGAATCTAAAAACAAATTACGACAATCGTTACGGCACGAATGCCAGTCGTGTCATGATAAATAGCGGCTTCCGCAGGCTGAGGGTTTTCCAAAAACGATATGAGTACGCAGGCCATAGCGAACGAAAAATTCGGGACAAGCAGCATATTGGAAGAAGGCACGCTGATTCGCGTGCTGACGGCGGTCAGCTTTTGCCATTTGCTGAACGACATGGTGCAGTCGCTGCTGCCTTCGATGTACCCGATCTTGAAAACTTCGTTCCATTTGGATTTCGCACGCATCGGAATGATCACGCTGACGTATCAGATCACTGCATCACTGCTGCAGCCAGTGATCGGATATGTAACGGATCGCAAGCCGATGCCGTACTCGCTGGCGATCGGGATGTTCGTGACTCTGGTGGGACTACTGTCCTTGGCGATTGCGCCGAACTTCCTGCTGCTGCTGTTGGCGGCATCGCTGATTGGCGTGGGGTCGGCGGTGTTTCACCCGGAGTCGTCGCGCGTGGCGCGTCTGGCTTCCGGCGGAAAGCATGGAACCGCGCAGGCGTTTTTTCAGGTTGGTGGAAACACGGGGGCGGCGATTGGTCCGCTGCTAGCGGCGTTTATCGTCTTGCCGCGCGGGCAGGTGGGTGCGGCATGGTTTTCCCTGGCGGCGCTGCTGGGCATTGTGGTGCTGATGAAGGTGGGGCAGTGGTACAAGGCGCGGTTGGCGCTGTTTCGCAGCCGGCCCGCGTCGCACGCGCAAGAGACGTCGGGACTTCCGCGGAAGAAAATAGCATCGGCGATGACCGTGCTGATTGCGCTGATCTTCTCAAAGTATTTTTATCTGGCGAGCTTTTCGACGTACTACACGTTTTATCTGATGAACAAATTCAATGTGTCGGTGCGCAGTTCGCAGATTCACCTCTTCATCTTTTTGGGAGCAGTCGCTGCGGGGACATTAATTGGCGGGCCGGTTGGCGACAAGCTGGGACGCAAACTGGTGATCTGGTGCTCGATTCTGGGCGTGTTGCCGTTCAGCCTGATTCTGCCGTATGCCAATTTGTTTTGGACCGGCGTGTTGAGCGTCATCATCGGATTCGTGATCGCTTCGGCGTTTTCGGCGATTCTGGTTTACGCGCAGGAACTGGTGCCGGGAAAAGTTGGATTGATCTCCGGACTGTTTTTTGGCTTCGCGTTTGGCATGGGCGGAATTGGCGCCGCGGTGCTGGGCAAGCTAGCCGACTGGACCAGCATTATTTTCGTTTATAAAGTGTGCGCGTATCTTCCGGCGCTGGGTATGCTGGCGATTTTTCTGCCGAGCATGAAGAAAAACGATCTGCAACATTCCAAGGCGTGATCTGTTTAGTTGCGGATACGCGCAGCGATCTGATCTGGTCGACGCTACAGTATTGATTGAATCGTGGCGTCGATGGAAACGTGGGTAACTTCGGTGCCGCTGATCAGGTAGGACTTTCCTTCCTCTTTGGAGAAATGCAAAAAACGGCTGATGTGGTAGTCCTCGTCCAGCGCGTTAAAAAGACTCTGCGTCTCGCCCTGCGTAAACCCGAAGGCAGACAGCGCCAAGGGTGAGGTAAATTCGGGCGAGAGCGCACGGTAACGGTCCACGACTTGTTGCAGAGTCAGCATAGGCGCTCGCTTGGCGGCTTCCTCGCTCATAAATTCCCGTGGCGGAGTGTAGCGCGACCGGCGCGCGGCGAAAAGGCAGAATTTGGCGAGGCCGCCCGGATTCGGTAAGATGCTGAGCGTCGCTATTATTCAGGGAGGAAGTCAAAATGAGCATTGGCGTTGGACAGACCGCTCCGGAATTCACGTTGAAAGATCAGAGCCAGAAGGAAGTGAAGCTTTCGGATTTCGCGGGCAAGAAAAATGTGGTGTTGGTGTTTTATCCGCTGGACTGGAGCCCCACCTGCACGAATGAGCACGCCTGCTTTGTGGGCGGCATGAAGGATTTCGAGGCACTGGACGCGGAAGTTTTGGGCGTGAGCGTGGATAGCGTGTGGTCGCACAAAGCGTACGCCGACAAAATGAACATCAAGTATTCGCTGCTGGCGGATTTTCAGCCGCGCGGCGCGATGAGCGAGAAATACGGCGTGTTTCTGGCGGATAAGGGAATTACCGGCCGCTCTATCATTATCATCAACAAGCAAGGCAAAGTGGCGTGGGCCAAGGACTACGGAATCCCGGAAGTGCCGGACGTGAAAGAAGTGGCGACCGCGCTGAGCCAGGTAAAGTAGATCGCAAGCAGGGAGCGAGCGGCAGCTAAACTCGGAATGGCAATTGCGGCGGGCGCCTAAAGGGGTGCTCGCCGTTTTTATTTGTGACTGGAGGGCGGCGATGCGGGCTTTTTCTCCGCCGGCGCCTCGACATTCTTCGCGGGGACTGGTGTCGCGGGATTTGCGGCGAAGGAGCGGACCAGAAGCACCAACTGCCAGCGTTCATTCTCGGTGAGGCGATTTTTGAAAGAAGGCATGGGCTTGCGGCCCTGGGTGATCTGGTAATAAATCTCGCCGTCGGTCACTTTGCTCATCTGCGCGGCGTCGGTCAGGTCGGCGGGCGCGGGTTCGTACATCATGGCTTCGGAGCCATCGCCCTTGCCGTTATCGCCGTGGCAATTTACGCAGCGATCTTCATAGATCTTTTTGGCGGCAGCCGTATTGGCTTCGGATGGCGTCAGCGGATTCTTGCGCGCTTTCTCGTCAGGCGGCACGACCCATTGTGTTTTGTGAAAAACACCAAGGCCGATGGAGATAAAGATCAAGGTTAGAGTAAAGGCCAGCAGAATTTTGCGCATCCGTAAGCTCCGCTGCTTTTTATCGTTCATAACGTAGATAAAAGTTTCGCATAGATGCGTTTAAAGAGTGAAGCCGGTACGGTTCGCCATTCTATAGAGTGCGAAAAAGGTAGGCCTGTCGCTGTGTTTCTCAATTTGTCCGGCGCAGTACCAGCAGGGTCATATCGTCGGCACGCTTGGTGGCGTGAGAAAATTCCCGCACCGCTTGGAGATAGCCTGCAAGCATTTCGTCGGGGTTTTCGCAGCAGAACGTTGTGGCGAGAGTTTTGACCCGATTTATGCCATATTCGTCGCCTGCATCATTGAAAATCTCGGTGAGGCCATCCGTGTACAGGATCAAGCTGTCGCCGGCATCCAGATGCAAATGACAAACCGGAAATTCGCTACCGCAGAACATACCCAGCGGCATGCCGGTAGCCTCTCGCGAGACGACGCCGCCGGATGAAATATGCAGAAGGGGCAGGTGCCCGGCGCTGGCGTATTCCACTTTTCCGTCAGGCCACGCGCGGCCAACAATTAGAGTGGCGAATTGCCCGGCCGTGGTGCTCTCACAAAACAACCGATTGGCGTGCGCGACCATGGTTTGCAACGGAAGATTCTGTCCAGCAAGCGCGCGAAACGTGGCATGCAGGTGGCTCATCAGCATCGACGCGGCTACGCCTTTGCCCGCCACATCGCCCAGCAAAAAGAGAAACGCGCCGTCTGATTCAATTTCGATCAGGTCGCAATAATCGCCGCTGACCAAATTGGCGGGTTGATAGTGATAGCGAGCCAGCCAATTTTTCATCGACCAGTTTTGCCGCGGGAGCAACGCGCGTTGCATGCTGGCCGCTAGCGCCAGATCGTGTTCCAGTGCGCGCTGTTCTTCCTGCGAAAGGTGGTCCAGGCAGAAGCGTATGAGGGGATCGCAAAGGAGGCGCTCCGGCTCAATGGTCTCGTGACAAACTTCGCAAATGCCGAACGTGCCGTGTTGCAAGCGATCCAGAGCCGCATCAACGCTGGCCAGTAGCGAGCGGATGCCAGGATCATCTCCGGTCAGTTGCGACGCGGCCAGAAGACGCTCGCGGCGGCGTTCCAATTCCGTTCCCAAGTAAGTGTTTCCAGCGGTGGCAGCCATTGTTTCCCCTGGAATAGTTTGCAATTTTGCTGCTGCGGATTCCATCCGATTTGTACCTCCAAACTGAAGGCTGGCCCCAGCAAAGCGGGCACATTCGGGAGAAAGCTGTTTGTATATGATGCGGGAAGCCTCCTGGTTGGCACCTGCCTTTTGCGACTGTCCGGGGTATCTGCAGGCGGCAGAGTAAACGTGTGACTGCTGTCGTTGACGCCGGCAAAGAGGCAGCGTTAGAGTTTGACCCAACACTGCATAGCTCGAAAAGCAGCATCAATACAGCAAAGGCACAGGATGAATCACACTCGGCGGCGGCGCGTTTGGATTGTTGGTGGCGTAGCTGTCTTGCTGGCGCTGCTCTTTTTGCAGTTGGCCTTCTCGGCGCGCGACAATTCCATTACCTGGGATGAGGATGACCATATCTATGCCGGCTATATGTCCTGGAAGCACGCGGATTTTGGGCTCAATCCTGAGCATCCTCCGCTGGTAAAACTGGTTGCGGCGCTACCGCTGCTGAATCTTCCGCTGAAAATGCCTGCGCTGCAGAATCGTTTCTTTAAATTGGAAGCGTTTCTTGGCGGCAAAGATTTTCTTTTTCAGAATGATGCCAATCAGATGTTGTTGCGAGCCCGCCTGGCTGCATCACTATTCACTTTGCTGCTGGCAGTTCTGGTTTTCCTTGCCGCGCGCGAGATGTTTGGCCTTGGCGCGGGATTCATTGCCCTGGCTCTGTTGGCCTTTGATCCCAACTTTATTGCCCATGGCGCGGTAGTCGGAACGGACATAGGGCTTTCGTGTTTCATGTTCGCGTCGGTGTACACGTTTTATCGTTACGTGAAGGCGCCGTCAGCATGGCGAATGGTCCTGGTCGGAGTCTCGGCAGGCTTGGCGCTCGCGTCAAAGCACACCGGAATCCTGGTGTTCCCCATGCTGCTATTGCTGGCGCTCACCGAGATTGTAAGGCGCGATCGAGCAACGAGCGATCAGGTGTCAGCACCCAAACGCAGCCGCCTATGGAAACTTGCGGGCGCGCTGGTTATTATCACGGTCATTTCCGTGGGAATTCTCTGGGCATTTTATGGGTTCCGTTACGAGGCGCGTGCCAATCATCTGCAAATCAATCCGCCATTCGCAAGTTTTCTGAATGACCTCTCGAGGCCCCGTGACATTCGTTTGCTTTCCACCGTTGGCCGCTGGCATCTTTTGCCGGAGTCGTATCTCTACGGCTTGGCCGACGTGCGCATCATGTCGGACTTTTATTCCAGCTACCTTCTTGGCACGACCTATCCGCACGGAGTGTGGTTCTATTTTCCCGCGGCCATCGCGATCAAATCGACGCTGACGTTTCTTCTGCTGTTGGCCCTGACCATCTGGGCGATCGCCACGCGGCGACTTACCCGACGGCGGGAAATTCTGTTTCTAACCATTCCTCCGGCATTCCATTTACTGGTGGCGATGGGCGCGGGCATGAACATTGGAGTTCGCCACATTCTGCCGGTGTATGTTTTCTTGACGGTGCTCATTGCCGGCGCAAGTTGGAAGCTGATCGAGCAAAATCGCCGCTGGGCTTATGTAATTGGCGCGCTGCTGCTGTTTCAGGCAGTCTCCACGCTGCGCAGTTATCCCGCGTATCTGGCGTATGCCAACGAATTGTGGGGCGGGCCTTCGCAGTCGTACAAATTGCTGAGCGATTCGAATACGGATTGGGGCCAGCAGCTCAAGGG
>JBAVNY010000770.1:0-2077 GCA_049691535.1 Candidatus Acidiferrum sp. | reverse complement strand
GAGTATGACAAGGCCGTACAGGTGCGGACGAAGTTGAACCAGGAAGTGACGCAACTGCAGGTGTACAAGCAGCGCTACGGTGAGTTGAAGCAGCAGATGGACGCGCTGAACAAGCAGTTGGAGACATTGAAGACGATCGTGCCGGAAGAGAAGGAAGTGGACGAATTCATCCGGCAGGTGCAGGGAGCAGCGAGTGCGTCGAACGTGCAACTGCGGCGCTTGACGTCACTGCCGATCGTGCCCAAGGACTACCACTACGAAATGCCGTTTGAAGCGCAGGCGGATGGACCGTACTTCAACATGCTGGACTTTTTCTCGAGACTGAGCCGGTTGTCGCGAATTATCAACGTGGGCGACTTGCAGTTTGACGATGCGGCCAATGCCAAGGGTGCGAAGTACACGATCCGGCCGGGTACTACGGTCTCAGGAATCTTTACGGTAACAACGTTTTTCACGAAGCCGGCTGATACGGCTCCGGGAACTGGCGGCGCCAAACCGGCGAGTACGCCTGGGAAAAAACCGTGAGCAGGAATGAGCGAGCCATGCATCGATCGATAACACTGGTAATCGGGCTGTTGCTGGCGGGTGCGGGAAGCGCGGTGTACGCGCAGTCCACGCCTGCTCCTGCAGCGGCACCGACAGCAAAGCCAGCCGCAAAGTCGAGCGGCAAGAAGGCCCCGAAGACACCTAAGGCGACGAAGACGTCGGCAAAGGCAACCACGCCAGCGACGGCGGGAGATGGCGAGCCGGGAAAAGTGGCGCGTCGCGACCCGTTTGAGTCACTGGTGGGGCGAGACAAGGCAAACGCCGAAGCTTCGAAGAATTTGCCTCCGGGAAAAGCCGGACTGCAAGTGGCATCACTACGGCTGGACGGAATTGTGCGGTCACCGAACGGAATGATCGCCGTGGTCACCAACCCGCAAGCGAGGACGTACTTTTTGCGGGAAGGGGACCAGTTGTACGACGGAAGAGTGGAAAAGATTGCGATGGACAGCGTGTCGTTCCATGAGTTGGGCAAAGACGCGTTTGGAAAGCCTGTGGAGCGCCAAGTGAATAAGAGAATTTACTCCAGTGCAGGAGAACAGCAATGAAGACGAACCGGCCGGCCTTACGGTGTGGCTGCCTGATAGTAGCGGGTCTGATGTTGGGCGGTAGCCCGGCAATGGTCCGTGGGCAGGAATCCGCAGGCGCAAGCGTGAGTGCAGCGGTGATATCGAGCGTGGCGATCACGCAAGAACCGCAGCGCGCAGCGATTCGCGTGGAAGGAGCGGGACGGCTCGACGTGCACACAGCGCGGATGCAGAACCCAGACAGGTTGGTGCTGGATTTTGCAGGAGCGCGAGTGGGATTGCAGAAGACGACGATCCCTGGGATGTCGGCACCGGTGCGTGGAGTACGCGTTGGACAATTTCGTCCAGACGTGGCGCGCGTGGTGATCGACCTGACGTCCACGGCGCCGTATCAGATTGCGCATGAAGGCGACACGATTGTAGTGTACGTGCAATCGGAGAAGACCCCGGCGGAAGGAACCGCGATCCAGCCAGTGACGACACTGTCGACGGAAAAGACGGCGAAGGAAATTCCGTACACGGCGAATGCGCCAGTGACCGGTGCGCGTTCGAGCAAAGCAGCAAACCTGACCGCTCCTCGTTTCCCATTGCCAAAGGAATTGACGCAGCCTACGACGGTGTTGGCTTCGATGAAGGAAGAGCCGGCACGGCCAGCGCAGCAGGCGGCGGCGCAGCAGGCGGTACAGCAAGCGAGCAGCGCAGCTTCAACGCTGGCCACTTCGCAGACCATGTCGCCCCCGGTGGTAGCGGCGGGGAGCGGGCAATACACGGGCGAACCGATTTCGGTGAATCTGAAGGATGTGGACCTGAAGGACTTTTTCCGGTTGATTCATGAGATCAGCGGACTGAACGTGGTGCTGGACCCGAACGTAAAGGGTACGCTGACGATTGTGCTGGATGAAGTGCCATGGGACCAGGCGCTGGACATCGTGCTGCAGAACAACGGATTGGATAAGCAGCTAAACGGCAACGTGCTGCGCGTCGCTACGCGGGACACGCTGAAGAAG
>JBAVNY010000769.1:0-5203 GCA_049691535.1 Candidatus Acidiferrum sp. | reverse complement strand
CAATAACTCATCCTCTGCCACCATTGCACGCCTCGATAATCATAGAATCTTTTAAGACATACTTTTCCCGTCAGTGGCTTTTCATTCTCTTTTTCTTTCTCCTCCCTCTTTTTCCGCTCTTGGCCCGCGGCCAAGACTCGAACTTGAACTCTGACCCCCGCTTGCTGCGTTTCGAGTCCCGCTACCGCTCCGCCAAATCCCTCGCCGCCAGCTTCCTCGAGGAATACTCAGAAAATGGCCGGGTCACCCGCAAAGAAGCCGGCAACGCCTTCTTCCTTCGTCCTGGCAAAATGCGCTGGGACTACCAAGCTCCCGAGAAAAATCTCTTCCTGGTCGACGGCAAATTCGCCTGGTTCTACGCCCCAGCCGATAAAACCGCGTCCCGCATGCCTGCAAAAAGCAGCGAAGATTTTCGTACTCCGCTGGCCCTGCTCACCACCGATATGAAGCTCTCCCGCATCTGCTCAGAAATCGCGCCCGCTAAAGACGGAAAACCCGATCAGCCCTCCAACCTCGTCTACCGCTGCGTCCTGCGCTCCTCCGAACAACCCAAACGAGCCCATGACGGTTCCAATCCGCCTCAGCCCGAAGTCGCGTATCTGGAGTTGACACCGCAGGGCGAGTTGGCTCGCATTCTGATCTCAGAGCCGGCCGGCATTCGCATTGAATTTCGTTTCAAAAATTGGGACTTCAACCCCGCCCTCGACAGATCCCTGTTCCAATTCAAGCCGCCGCTCGGCGTGGCCATTGTTAACGGGGTGCTACCGGAATCGCCCGCTACCCGTCAGTAGGGAAGTACATGGGATTGCACGTTGTCCCCGGGTCCAGACGCTATCCTTAACGCTACCAAGCCGCCTTGCCGCTTTTTGGGGAACTCCCCGGATGAGGTAAACTAGGTACATATGGGTGAATTCGTTTGTCGAGTTGCTGACGCCAACGGGCGTGTTTACTCGCACGTCGAGGCTGCGGGCACGCTCGATGAAGCCAAGCAGAAGCTTGTCGACCGCGGCCTCTACGTGTATTCCGTTCAGGCCCGCAACAACCTGATCAGCGGCTTCTTTGGTGTTCGCAAACAGAAGAAAATCGGTGGCAACGATTTCCTGATTCTCAACCAGCAATTCAACACCCTCATCAAAGCTGGTTTGCCCATCCTTCGCGCTCTCGACCTCTTGGCCACCCGCGCCACTGCGCCGAAGCTTCGCCCCATTCTCGTTCAGATTCGTGATCATGTCCGGGAAGGGAAGTCGCTCTCCGAAGCCGTCGACGAGGCTGGCGTATTCTCCAAGGTCTACTCCACTGCCATTCTTTCTGGCGAAAAGAGCGGTAACCTCTCCGGCGTTCTCGACTACTACATCGCCTACCAGCGTGTCAGCACCGGCGTTAAGAAAAAGATTTTAGCTACGCTGGTCTATCCAATTTTGCTGATCATCGTCGCTGCCGTCATCGTCTCCTACCTCGTCACCGTGGTTATTCCCAAGTTCGCTCTACTTTATGGCGACCTCAAGGTCGATCTTCCCGCACCCACCAAATTACTTATCCTCATAACTGTCGACTACCGCTTTTACATCCTCGCTACCATCGCGCTCCTGATCCTCGGGATCATCGCCCTCTTTTTCTGGTCTCGCAGCGAGGCTGGCGGTGTTGCCTTCGATCGCCTGAAGTTTAAAATTCCCGTGGTAGGCGATACTCTCCTGAAATTCCAGGTCTCACAATTTTGCCGCACCCTTTCGACCTTGTTGACCGGCGGTACTCCTTTGGTCAGCGCACTCTCCACCGCTTCTGAGTCCATCACCAGCAGACTCGTGCGCGAATCCGTGGTCCGCTCCACTCAGATGGTTCGCGAAGGGGAATCCCTCCACGGCGCGCTATCTGCAACTGCAGTTATGCCAGAAATGGCCCTCGACATGGTGGAAGTCGGTGAATCCAGCGGTGCTCTCGCTCCCATGCTAAATAGCGTCGCGGAATTCTACGAAGAAGAAGTTAGCCTGCGTCTCGGTGCCTTGGTTTCGTTAATCGAACCCTTGATTCTAATTTTCATGGGCATGTTAGTTATGTTCATTCTCGTGTCTCTGTATTTGCCGATCTTCTCGTTTTCGGCGACTGGCACGGCAAGATAAGGTTTAAATAAATTTTTATGGCTACCGTACCCGAATCCAATTTGCAGCCGCCGATCCTTCCAGCAGGCGCTGCTGATCTTATCCAAGAACGCGATCAGGCTCGCAAACTCGCGGAACGCTACCGCTGTGGCTTCATCGATCTTCGCGAACAGCGTATCGACGCCGAACTTTTCCGCACTATTCCCGCGGAGTTGATGTTTCGTTACAACTTTGTCCCTTTGGTCGTCCAGAACAACACTCTGATGATCGCCGTGGCTGATCCCAGCCAAGTTCTCTTAAGTGACGAACTGCCTCTGCTCCTCGGCAAGAAGCTGGCCATCAAGGTCGCCACGTCCCGTCAGATCAGCGACATTCTCAAGCGCACCGAGCAGTCCCAGCGCGTTCTGGAACAAGCCACCGAAGCCTTTACCCTTCAAGTCTCCAAAGACGACGAAGAGAGCGAAGAAACTATTTCCGGTGATCGCCTCACCCGCGATTCCACCGTCAGCCCAGTCGTTCGTCTCGTCGAAACTGTCATCTTTACCGCGCTCGAGCGCCGCGCCAGTGACATCCATATCGAAGCCCGCGACGGTGAAGTAGCTGTCAAATATCGCATTGACGGTGTTCTGCGGCACGCCATGCAGCCCATCGCCAAGGAATGGCATTCCACGGTCATCTCTCGCATTAAAGTCCTCAGCGACCTCGATATCGCCGAGCGCCGCGTTCCCCAAGACGGCCGATTCCGCGTCAAATACAAAGGCCGCTACATCGACTTGCGCGTCTCTATCATGCCTGCCAGCCACGGCGAAGACGCGGTCTTGCGTGTACTCGACAAAGAAACCCTCTCCGAGAAATTTCAAAACCTCAGTCTCGATGTCGTCGGCTTCTCCGCCGAAGAAACCGCGAAGTTCCGCCGCTACATTCGTGAGCCTTACGGCATGGTGCTGGTCACCGGACCCACCGGTTCCGGTAAGACCACCACGCTCTACGCCGCCATTAACGAAATCAAAACCGACGAAGACAAAATCGTCACCATCGAAGATCCCGTCGAATATCAGTTGCGTGGCATCACCCAGATTCCCGTCAACGAGAAAAAAGGTCTAACCTTCGCCCGCGGTTTGCGCTCCATTTTGCGCCATGATCCCGACAAGATCATGGTCGGCGAAATTCGCGACCAGGAAACTGCTCAGATCGCCATTCAATCTGCCTTGACTGGTCACTTGGTCTTCACCACCGTCCACGCCAACAACGTTACCGACGTCATCGGCCGCTTCATCAACATGGGTGTAGAGCCCTACAACTTCGTCTCGGCCCTCAACTGCATCATGGCTCAGCGTCTCGTCCGCGTGATTTGCCCGCAATGCAAGCGCCCCAGGCACCACACCGAAGCTGAACTCCGCGAATCCGGCCTCGATCCTGCCGTTTGGAAGCAGTATCCGCTCTCCGAAGGTGCTGGCTGCCTCGAATGCTCGGGCACTGGCTACCACGGCCGCACCGCCATTTGCGAATTGCTCGACCTCACCGACCGCATCCGCGAAATGATTGTCGATCGCCGCCCGACCTCCGAAATCAAACGTGCTGCCATCGAAGAAGGTATGATTACCTTGCGGCACAGTGGCCTCGCAAAAATTCGCGAAGGCACCACCACTCTGCGCGAAATTAATAAGGTGACATTCGTTGACTAGTGTTATCGCAACTCGGCAAAACTCGCCCTCGTCCAAGCCCGGCCTTGGCAGGCGCCTCATGAATTGGGTGGACGCCACTCCTCATCCGCCTTTGGCTTTCGAAGTTTCCGCCGACCAGATTGCTGGAGTCCGCTTTTCCCGAACCGGTGGTGTCCACGGTTTTGCCATTGAGCCGCTGCCCTCCGGCGCCATCGTGCCTTCCGCCATTGAAACCAACCTACTGAATCCCTCCGCGGTTAAATCCGCCATGGCCACCATTTGCCGCACTCTCGAGGTGAAGGAAGAAGACGCAGCCATCCTGCTGCCTGATCCGGTCATTCGCGTTTTCGTTCAACACTTCGACGATTTCCCTCGCTCTCCTCAGGAAGCTCTTCCCATGCTGCGCTGGAAATTAAAGAAGAGCGTTCCCTTCGAAGTCGACGAAACCCTTTTGTCCTATATGCGGCAAGCTCCGCGTACCGATGGTGTAGACGTCGTCACCGCCATCGCCCGCCTCCGCATCATTCGCGAATACGAAGGTCTGCTAGAAGCGTGTGGCTTGCGTCCCGGTGTAGTCCTCAGCACCGCTCTCGCCGCCATCACCATCTTGGAAGATCAGCGGCCCACTCTTCTCGCCAGGGTTTCCGGCACTTCGCTTACCACTGCCATCGTTCGCGAAGGCATCTTGGCGGGTTATCGTTGCACCGAACTCCCCGCCAACGCCGCCGAAGTTACTCCGAATATGCTCCTCGAAGAGGTCTATCCTCTCGCCGCCTATTATCAAGACACCTGGCAGGAAGGCATTCAGGCTGTTCGCGTTGCCGGACTCGGCAATCGCCTGCAGCTCTTTATCCGTCCACTCGAAGACGAATTCAAGTGTCCGGTAAAGTCTTTGCTGAATGGCGCGATTGCTGACGGCAAGTTGCCCAAGGATTCCCGGCAGCTCGCTGATCGTGAGCTAGACGGCTTGGTTGGCTGGATGTTGCATCGAAATTAGAAGGTAGGTTGAAGAATCAATGTTTGTACGTCTAAATCTTGCCACCAAGCCGCTCATCAGCGAGCGCCGTTTCTTTGCCGGCGCTACTGTGCTGGGCGTTATCGCTGGCATTCTTTTCCTGGCCTTGGGCTGGCGCTTTTACGAATTGCGCAAGGCCGATGCCGCGATGCGCAACACCACCCAAGCCACCGAAGCTGAAATCGAACGGGTCTCCGCGCAGCGTCAGGAACTCGAACGTTTTTTCGCGCAACAGGAAAACGCGGGCCTGCAAGAACGCGCCAAATTCACTATGGGCGTGATCGAAGCCCGCAGTTTCAATTGGACCGAAATGTTTATGGACCTCGAGCGCACTCTTCCTCCTGGTGTCCATGTTATTCGCATCGAGCCGAAACTTGAAAAGGGAACTGTCAGTTTGCAGTTCACCATTGGCGCCGCCACTGAAGAAG
>JBAVNY010000768.1:0-1635 GCA_049691535.1 Candidatus Acidiferrum sp. | reverse complement strand
CGAATGCGCTGGCGATAATTTTGAATGGTGGCGACTTCGTTGGCGAGGTCGGCACGCAGCATTTCCTTATTGTCGCTGGTGACTTTCACCGGCTTTGGTTGCACTACGGGTGTGCCGCCGAGATAGTCGACCTGCTCGGCGATAGTGAGGGCGTGCTGAAGTTCTTCGCCAGCGTGCTTTTCGAGTTCGGCGGCAATGTTCATGTACTCCGCGCCTTTTAACACTTTGGAATAGGTGACGTAGGCGATGACCGCCTGATATTCGCGCGCCAAGTCTTCGTTTAGACCTTGAATCAAGGCGTCGCGTGAGGTCGATGATTTTTGATCCTGCTGGGGCATGGTAGCCGCTCCTTGAGTAACGATTTAAAGATTCGCGCAGTAGATGCGCGGGCCCGAAGAAAATGATTAATCAGAAACGCTGGTCGCGGTGCGCGGGTAAGGCTTGTCGCTGCCGGCGAAGTCCGCCGCGGATTCGGCAGTAGAGCCGATATCGACGGCGCCGGTGCGTTCGAGAATGGCCTTGGCAATGTCTGCCCATTTGGAATTGTCGCAATGAACCGAGAAGAGTATTCCACCGCCGCGGATGCGGCCTTCATAGCGCTTGGCTTCGTATTCCGGAATTCCCAGACCGATCAATGCGCCGGTGAAACCACCGATGGCGCTGCCAACTCCCATACCGGCGAGCGCCGCCATGATCGGGCCGACGGCGATGAATGGGCCTAATCCAGGAATGGCCAGGGCGCCAATGCCCACGAGCCAGCCCAACGCGCCCCCAAGGACGAGCCCCGAGCCCGCGCCAGCGGTTGCACCTTCCGGGGCCTTAGTGGTCTTTTCGGTTCCGAGATCTTTGGAGCCCAAGTTTTGCGGCAAAAGAACAGAAAGGTCGGTATTACGAAAGCCAGCTTCTTTGAACTCTCCGAGCGCGCCATCGATGGCTGAGCGTTCAGAATAAATACCAAAAACAGTTACATTTTTTTCTGACATGTCCTGTGTCCTGCTTCCCTTCGCGACATGGTGCCGGGACAGCGCTGGTGAAAATATCCGGCTCACGCTGTAGGTGTCTGCCCATAAAGATGTATGGAAGAGTGGGGCAGTCACATGGACACCACGAACAAAAATATTGCGGGCTGAAAGTCTGACCTGGACTGGAATGGGCGAGGCTCAGCCCGGGTTCGAAGAAATTTCGTGAACAACGGTCTTGGCTACCTGCGGATCGACCTTCGGGCTGATGTAGGTACCCTCGCCAGTAACGATGCGAAGCGCGCGCAGAAGTTCCTGCTCGGCTTCGGACTTCAACAGATATCCCTGGGCACCGGCACGAAACGCGCTGCGGACCAATTCGGCCGATTCGTGCAGGGTGAGCAGAACGATTTTGACTTGAGGTTGCAGTTGGTGAATGGCCCGCGCGGCTTCAATCCCGTTCAGCTCCGGCATGGAAACATCCATAACGATGATGTCGGGATTGAGATCGCGAGACATGCGAATGGCGGCAATGCCGTTCTCCGCCTCGCCCACAAGTTCCCATTCAGGAGACGCGTTCAGGATAGATTGAATACCGCGGCGAATGAAAGCGTGATCATCGACGATTAACACTCTGGGCATAGGCCTGGTTCTCCTGAGGTCGTCAAGATGAGCG
>JBAVNY010000767.1:0-6287 GCA_049691535.1 Candidatus Acidiferrum sp. | reverse complement strand
GCTACATTTCGCTGCTGTCCGTCTGTAGCTTCGACGAAGTAAGATGGGGCTATGCAGAGGATTCGCGGGTACCGGCGGTGCGCTGCGGGAACGCAGCCGGAGTGTTTGCATCTGCCGTATGTGTCGTCGCGGCGGCGCGCGCCGACCAAGGCGCTGGTGGAGATTCCGCAAACATTGTCGGAAATTACCGGGCCCAAGTGGAGTGCCCGCGACATTGTGAAGGGTGCGTGCGATCTGACGGCGCAACATGGGGGAAGTCCGCTCGGGCCGCGGATTATTGTGAGCGGCAAAGTGCTGGATGAAGATGGGCGGCCGCAACCGAATATGTTGGTGGAAGTCTGGCAAGCCAATGCGGCGGGAAGATATTTGCATCGCAACGATCAGCACAATGCGCCGCTGGATCCCAATTTCACGGGCGAAGGACACACGTTGACGGACGAACAGGGTCGCTACCGGTTCGTGACGATACGGCCGGGCGAATACGCGTGGGGAAATCATCACAATGCGTGGCGTCCGGCGCACATTCACTTTTCGCTGTTTGGTCCGGCGTTCGCCACGCGGTTGGTGACGCAAATGTATTTTCCTGGCGATCCGCTGCTGGCGTTTGATCCGATTTTTAATTGCACTGCAGACGAGCAGGCGCGCAACCGGCTGATTTCGCAATTTGATTGGGACTCCACGGTGCCGTGCGAAGCGCTAGGCTATCACTTCGACATTATTTTGCGCGGCAGGGAAGCAACGCCGATGGGAGATGGATATGACCATGGCCGATAAAACGGCGCGGCAGGCGATCGAGACTGGACACGCGACTACGTGGCAAACCATCGGACCGTTTTTCAGTATTGGGTTGCAGCGCGGCTATGTGACGGAAGTAGCTGGCCCGGGAGTTGTCGGCGAGCGAATCACGATTGAGGGGCGCGTGTTTGACGGCGATGGGTTGCCGATTCCGGATGCGGTGGTGGAAATTTGGCAGGCGAATTCGTATGGGAGGTATGCGCATCCGGAGGATCCACAAGACAAGCCGCTGGACCGAGGCTTTTTGGGATACGCGCGAATACCTACTGGTGAGAACGGGGGATTTGCGTTCAAGACGATCAAGCCGGGGTCGGTGTGCGTGCCGGGAGAGAAGCCGCAAGCACCGCATCTTTTAGTGGGATTGATGATGCGTGGATTGTTGCGGCGGGTGGTGACGCGCATGTATTTTCCCAACGAACCGCTGAATGACACCGACGAAATTTTACAAAGGGTAGAAGCAGCGCGGCGCGGGACCCTGCTGTTGGTGCCGGATGGAACGAAGCCGGGCGTTTACCGCTGGGATATTCATATGCAAGGTGATGCGGAAACGGTTTTCTTTGAGTTTTAGAAATATCGTGGCATACGATTTTTGAGGTTCGTTTGCGCAGAGCACGCTAGTTTGGAAGTGAAGCGGTATTGGTGATGGCTAATTTCAGAAGCTGGCCATTTGGCGACGGTTGGTGCGCGGATTTTACTGCGCGTTGACCCGAGCCGATCCAAAGTTCGACCGGGCCGGAGGGTACGACGCGATTGCCAGCGGGATCGACGACGCTGAGTTCGCGTGGCGAGAGCGTGAACGTTATCGTTCGCGAGGCGTGAGGAGCCAAGTGCACGCGCTGAAAGCCGGCCAACGTACGAAGGGGCGCGTCTTCCATGCCAGGATGCGAAACGTAGAGCTGCACGACTTCATCACCAGCTGTGGGGCCGGAATTGGTGACCCGCGCGGAAACATTCACGTTGGAATTTGCATCGCTTTCCGCTGCGCTTACTTTTGCGTCGTCATACACGAACGAAGAATAGCTGAGGCCGTAGCCAAAGGGGTAAAGCGGCTGCTCGGTGAAGTAGCGATAGGTGCGGCCAAACATGGAGTAGCTGTTGAACGGAGGAATTTGCGCTAGCGATTTGTAAAACGTGACCGGCAGGCGGCCCGCGGGGTTGTATTGGCCGGAGAGAACTTCGGCGACTGCGGTGCCGCCTTCTTCGCCGGGGTACCACGCTTCGAGGATTGCGGCGGCGTGTTCATCGGCCCAATTGACGGCGAGCGCGCTGCCACTGGTAAGTACGACGATGAGCGGTTTGCCGGTTGCGGCGAGCGACTCAAGTAGCTGTTGTTGCGGTCCGGGCAAGGTGATGTCGGTGCGATCGCCGCCAAAGAAGCCGGGATCGTTGGACTCCGACTCTTCGCCTTCGAGTTGCGCGGTGATGCCGACCACCGCGACGACGACATCGGATTTGCGCGCGGCGTCGAGCGCTTCCTGAGCGAGATTTGGCGGAAGCCAGAGCAGACGCACCGCGGATTCCCAGGAGTGATGAAAATATTCGAGCTTGATGGCGTAGGCGTGTCCAGCTTGGAGATGGACGAGCGTGGTCATGGCGCGTTCGCCGTGGGGAGCCCAATCGTCGATGAGGAGTTTGCCGTCGAGATAAAGACGATAGCCGCCATCGGAACTGGCGCCGAGGCGGTAGTCGCCATCGGTGGGCGCGACGAGTTCGCCGGACCAACGCGCGGAATAGTTTTCAGCGGGAACACCAGGAGCGGGGGAAACATTGTTCCACTCGAAATCGAGAGCGGGATCGACGCGAGAAACAATCGGAGAACCGGCGAGTGAAGTGTTGGCGAAAAAGTCGGCGTGCAAGCCGGCTTGAGGATTTGCGCCGCCGGTGCGGAGAAGGGAGGGAGGCACGGGGAGGGCGCGAGTTTCGGTGAGCGGGGCGCCCACGGCGTAGGAGATTTTAGCGTTGAGAAATTGTTTGCGAATGCCGGCGAGAATTGTGGTGTGAGAGGATGGCGTGCCGTTGTAATTGCCGAGCAGGACGTCGAGCGAATCGGCGGTGGGACCGATTACGGCGATCGATTTTACGGAGGACTTTAGCGGCAGAGTGTTGCGCTCGTTCTTGAGCAGGACGATGGACTCACGCGCAGCGTCGAGGGCTAGTTTGCGACTGGCGGGCGTGTCGACATCCGTCGCGGTGAGATGCGCCCAGGGGAGCCGGTCTGGAGGATCAAACATGCCGAGGCGGAAGCGCGCTTCGAACAGGCGCTTCACGGCGCGATCGATATCGGCGGGAGCGAGTAGACGATCTTCCACGGCGCGATCGAGAACTTTGAATTGCGGGCCGCAGGAAAGATCGGTGCCAGCTTTCACGGAAAGCGCGGCGGCTTGATTTAGAGATTGCACGAAGCCGTGACCTCGATACAGGTCGTTCACGGCCCAACAGTCGGAGACAACGTAGCCGCGAAAGCCCCACTTGTTGCGAAGCAAGTCGAATAGCAGGCCGTTGGCGCAGGCGGGTTCGTCTCGCACGGAATTGTAAGCGCACATCACCGAATCCGCGTGCGCTTCGATAACCGTGGCGCGGAAGGCCGGTGTGTAGGTGTCGAAGAGATCGTGCAGGGAAACGGGAACGTTGAAGCGATGACGCAACGCTTCAGGTCCACTATGAACGGCGTAATGCTTCGGCGTGGAAACCACTTTGAGATAGTGCGGGTCGTCGCCTTGCAGGCCGGTGACGAAGGCAACGCCGAGGCGAGCGGTGAGGAAAGGATCTTCGCCATAAGTTTCCTGGCCGCGTCCCCAGCGTGGGTCGCGGAAGATATTAATGTTCGGCGACCAAAAGGTGAGGCCGAAGTAGCGGCCGGTATTGTTGTGTTGGATGGCGTCGTTATATTTCGCGCGGGCTTCCGTGGAGATGACGTCGGCGACGCGATGTAGAAGGTCGGAGTCCCAGGTAGCAGCGAGGCCGATGGCTTGCGGGAAAACGGTGGCGATGCCGGAGCGCGCAACGCCGTGCAGTCCTTCGTTCCACCAGTTGTAGGCGGGAATGTTGAGGCGCGGAATGGCGGGGGCCACGTCTTGCATCTGGGCGATTTTTTCGTCGAAGGTGAGGCGAGAGACGAGATCGTTGACGCGCTGGTCAATGGGAAGAGAAGGATCGAGGTAAGGAGCGGTGACCTGCGCCGTGGCGTGGGTTGGGCAAAGGGTGAGGATTGCGAAGGCCAGGAGGGCGAGAAAGAAAGTTTTCACGAACGGAATTGTGCGGCAAGTGGAGGATGTGGTTCAAGGTTTAAAGTGCTTTGGGAGATGAGGTGAGGGAAACGGAAGAGAAACCTAAAGAGAAAGGCAAAAGAGAATACGAGGAAACTGGAACTTTGGGAGCGCACAGCGAGGAATCGCTGTGCCACATGGGGAGGGTTGAGGTTTTTAATCGGTGCGCAGAAGCATGGCGGTGCCGCCCCGGAGGGAGACGTCGCCATGATCGGAGGCGAGTGTGATTTCTCCGGCAGGTTCGGTTCTGCCGGCGTGCTTGATGGTGACACCGTCTATGCCGTAGACGCCGCACGCGTCGGCGGAGAAAATCCAGAGAGCCTGGAGGCGATCGTCATCATCGAGGGGGCCGCGGCAATTGGAGACGGGACTCGCGCGGACGTGAACCAGTACGCCACCGAAGATGGCTTTGCCAACGTGTTCGCTGGCCGCGTTGGTGACTGGACCGCCGACACCGTAGACTTCGTCGCCACCGATCTGACGCGTCGTGACCCACGGAGAAGGAGTACCAAAGCCGGGCGAGGTTTCTGGAGTTTGCGCCTCGAGGACTTCCATGAATCCGGCCAGCGCACGAAGATTCGTCTTTACGGGAATTTTCCTCTTGGAATATTCAAGTGTATCGAAGCGAAAGGAGATTTTTCCGGCGGTGCCATTGCGTGCGGGCTCGACCGACAGGATGGAACCCGAAAGTGTGGCGCCTTGCGGGACTTTTCCGTTTGACAGCGGGACGTCTTGCATGATGCGCGTAGAGATTCGTTGGCCGGGTTGCGTGTTTTTTGAGGAAAAGCCGTGATTTAAGCGGACGGGCAGTACAGAACCGCGTGGAATGGAGAAATCGGCGGTGCGGTTATTTTGCGAATGACCAGATGCGGATGTGGTTTGCGCACTGGCGCGATAAGAACTCAAAAGCGTAGCTACGAGCAGAAGTAATAGGAGTTGTTTGCCGAGGAGCTTCCTTGTATGCGCATTCATGCTGCACCTGTACAGCCTGTCCGGCGCATATAGATTTTCATTCGCGGAGACGGGCAAAGCAAGAGGTGGAAAATGGTATTACGTAAGCGCGTTGGCCGGTTCAGCCGTGGCCTTCGCAGATGAAAAGCAACTCGTGCAGAATTCGAAAGAATTGGGTAGAATCCGCCGCGGGTAGCATTCCCGTGTTCGTTTCTACGTCCCCCGGTCCAGCGAACTAACTGCAGACACGTCACAGTACCGAGCCGAGAACGGATGACACCTTTTGCGTTGAATTCCGGAGCCGCCGGGAACGATTCGCTGGCAGTTTCTGAAATCGACGTGCTGTGGATGACCGCGGGCCTGGGCTGCGACGGAGACACGATTGCGGTCACCGCCGCGACGCAACCCAGCATTGAAGATCTGATACTTGGAACTTTTCCCTGGATCCCGAAGATCCGCTTCCACAATCCTTTCCTGGCGTACGAAAACGGCGACGAGTTCGTGAAAGTTTTTCGCGACGCCGCAGAGGGTAATCCGGCGCCATTTATTTTGGTAGTGGAAGGGTCTATACCCAACGAAAAGAATAAAAAGGAAGGGTACTGGGCCTCGTTCGGCACGGACGCAAAAACTGGGCAGCCGATTACCACCTGCGACTGGATCGACAAGTTGGCGCCAAAAGCGTGGGCGGTGGTTGCGGCGGGAACCTGTGCGACCTATGGCGGCATCCATGCTATGGAGGGGAATCCGACCGGGTGCATGGGCCTGGCGGATTACCTGGGCTGGAGCTGGAAGTCGCAGAGCGGAATTCCAATTGTTTGTGTGCCAGGATGTCCGGTACAGCCAGACAATTTCACCGAGGTGCTGCTCTATTTGCTGAACATGGCGGCGGGCCGCGCGCCGATGATTCCGCTGGATGATGTGCTGCGGCCGACATGGCTATTTGGAGCGACGGTCCACGAAGGATGCGATCGCGGCGGATATTACGAGCAGGCGCAGTTCGCGGAAGAATATGGAGCACCGACCTGCATCGTGAAGCTGGGATGCTGGGGCCCGGTGGTGCAATGCAATGTGGGGAAACGCGGATGGATGGGCGGAATTGGCGGCTGCCCGAACGTTGGCGGAATTTGTATCGGCTGCACCATGCCGGGATTTCCGGACAAGTTCATGCCGTTTATGAACCAGCCGCCGGGTTCGCTGCTTTCCTCAAGCGCGGTGATGACCTACGGGCGAGCGATTCACGCGTTGCGGCGATTTACGCAGGCATCGCTGAATAAG
>JBAVNY010000766.1:0-1747 GCA_049691535.1 Candidatus Acidiferrum sp. | reverse complement strand
TGTCCACCTGCAAATCCAGAATCTGCACCACCAGCGTGTCGCCCGGCTCCGCTCCATCAATAAAGAACGGCCCAGTCAGCGGATTATCAATCTTAATATTCGAAAACGGGTCGCCCGGCTTCTGCAGCGCATTCCCAAAACAATCCAGCGAACTCGCATCCAGCTCGCCACCGCGCTTCACGTGCGCCACCGGCTGCGCAGGCCCAAACGTAGCCTTCACATTCTCCATCGTGCCCTTAAAATGCACCACCTCCGGCGCGCCACTCGAAACCGTCTGGCCCAAAGCAATCACCGGCGCCACCATCAGCAACACGCCTACCAAGAATTGTTTAGCCCGCACCCGTCCTCCTAGCAAAATGAAAACGAAGTTGAAACTCCAACACATCCCGCCACCCGAGTCAATCCATCGCCCCCTCAACAAGATTTGTCGTTACGTTCTTCCCTCCAGCGATAAGCTCTTGGTAGCGCCGGCTGCCAGCCGGCACAGCCACCATTCAGCCCCAATGCCGACTCCAGCGATCCCCCGACTCTCTCTGCTACTATTTTCCGTTATGCTCTCCACCCGCACCCCGCAGCGCATCGTCTCTCTCGCCCCCAGCGCCACCTCCATCCTCTGCTCCATCGGCGCAAAAAAATCTCTCGTAGGTGTCAGCAAATGGTGCCCAACCGTCGCACCCGTCTCGCACCTCCCCAAGTTCGGCGACTGCTGGCACATCAACAATGTCGCCGCCATCCAAGCCCTCAAGCCCGACCTCGTCATCGGCTCCGTCCCCTTCCGCGCCGAAGCCCTCACCAAACTCCTCTCCCATCCTTTGAACTTCCTCGCCCTGAATCCCAAATCCATCGCCGACATCGACCGCGACATTCTCCAACTCGGCGCCCTCACCAATCGCACCGCCACCGCGCACAAACTAGTTCACTCCATGCACCGCAAATTCGAAAGCATCGCCCGCCGCGCCCGCAACCAACCTCGTCTCCGCGTCTACTCCGAAGCCTGGCCGAATCCCCGCATCTCTTCCCCGCCCTGGGTCGCCGAACTCATCACCATCGCCGGTGGCAGCATATCGGTCACGCCTGGCGCTCGTGTCTCTGAGACTGAAGTCGCCGCTGCCGATCCGGAAGTAATCCTGCTCGCCTGGGCCGCCACTGGCAGCAAATCCAAAACTAATAAAATCTACTCGCTTCGTATGTGGCAGAATGTCTCTGCCCTTCGTTCCCGTCGCGTTTTTGTTGTCCAGGACGATCTCCTCAACACTCCTGGCCCACCACTCGTACAGGGCGTTGCAGAAATCGCGCGCATTCTCACTCTCTGCCGCAACGGAGCTTCTGCCCCATGATCATGGTTGTCGCCGCCGTCATTGAACGCTCCGACCGGCGCATCCTCATCGGCCAGCGCCGCAGCGACGACACGTCTCCTCTGAAATGGGAATTCCCCGGCGGCAAAGTAAATTCCGGCGAAACACTTCCCCAAGCCCTAGCCCGCGAACTCCGCGAAGAACTCGGCGTCACCCTCACCAAATCCCGCGAAATCGCCAGCGTCCGTCATCGCTACGCATCCACACCCGATGAACTCGAAATTCATTTCTTCGCTGCGGAATTTGCCGAGCCCGACGTCACCCCGATCATCTACGAAGAAATCGCCTGGGTCCTTCCCAAAGATCTCGCCCAATACGATTTCCTCTCCGCCAATCGCCCCCTAATCGCCCAACTAGCCACAGGCCGCATCAAGCCCGCCGAACTCCTATCC
>JBAVNY010000765.1:0-9943 GCA_049691535.1 Candidatus Acidiferrum sp. | reverse complement strand
GATTAGCGGATAACCGCGAGATCGTGCTGTACCGGATTCTGCAAGAGGGACTGGGAAACATACACCGGCATTCCGGGAGCGAAACGGCGAGCGTAAAGATATTGTGCGTGGAAAATGATGTGGTGATGGAGATACGAGATCAAGGTAAAGGATTGTCGGGCAGAGCGGGGAATGGGAATGCGCCGAATTTTGGAGTGGGAATCAAGAGCATGAAGGAACGGCTGCGACCGTTTGGCGGGAGTCTGCAGATTGAATCGAATGGAATTGGGACTAGTGTGCGAGCGGTGCTGCCACGGGGAAAAGCGGCGATGGCGGCGGTGCAGTTCGCGTGAAACGGTAACGACAACTTGTAAATGCAAGTGGTAGTTCCCTGCTGGTTAGGCGCGAGTGTGCCTGCACGGTGATGACGCGGAACAAATCCAAAGATAATTCATGCAGGGGAGCGGAACATTTGGTGAATCTTCGCTGCGGTTACTGCTCGTCGACGGTAATGGCAACTTTGTTGCCGGTTTTTTGACTGAAGATGAGGTATTCGCCGGGGTTCGTCGCGCCCAGTTCGGCGACGCGGGCTTGCGCGCCCTCCAGAGTTTCTGCGGGTTCGATCCAAACGGGACTGCCATCGTCAGAAACACGGAAAATATCGAACGGAGGAATCAAGGGAAACCTCGAGTGAATAATTATCGTGGGAGGATAGCGTGTTCCGTTAGAGTTCGCAACGGCACCGAAAAAAACTAAGAATTAACGCAGAGGTCTCAGAGGCGCCGAGGGCCAGGGAGATGGGTGTGCTTGCGATCGCTGGAGATGGAGGATTAGTGTGCGTACGTGCAGATGGCTTATGGCTGGTTGCCGTGTTGCCGCGATCCCTCCACTTCGGCCCGCAGAAGACGCGGGCCTCCGGTCGGGATGACGGGATGCGAGGGTGCAAACGTTGTGAGTTGTTTGAGAGCAGGACTCGGTGAATCGGGTTCCAAATTTTGACCGGAGGAAATAGTATGGCCAGAAGGCGGAGTGATGAAATGATGAGCGCACGTTTCGCGGGGTGAAAATGTTAGGGGTGAGGATTGATTTGCCGTTGAGAAGGATGAGATGGGTTGCGCTGCTTGTCGTGCTGCTGACAGTGCCGGTGAAGGCGGAGGAACTCTCGCTGCAGGCGGTGGTGACGCCGTCGACGGTGATAGAGAAGAATGGCAAGCCGGTGCGATTTGCGATTCACGGGTTTATTGAGTTCAAAACTCTGGCGGAGGCGTTTGCGTACATCGACGGGGAGACACAGCGATGGAAAAGTGCGAGGGAAAATGTGGATACGCAGCGGCTGGCGCGAGAGCTGCTGCGACGCGGGATTGAGAGTCGAGTGATTTCGATGGAGGACGAGCGTCCGCTGGAAGCGCTGATGACCCACACGAAGGAGGAGCTGCAGAGCGCGATTGCTGCGGTGAAGGAGCCGATTCCAGCGGGGTATGCGGAAACATTTGTGGCGGTGCAAGAAAAATGGAAGCATTCGCTAAATTGCTGGAGCGCGTCGCCATCGATTGCGGGGAGAGTGCTATCGAACTGGTATCCGATTACGGAAGGCATCCGGTTGCACGAGGCAACGTACGATTCGACGGAACATTTCTGGCAGGCGGTGAAGTATCACCCGGACGTGACAATAGCAGAGCTGCAAGAATTGCTGGTGGTTTGGGAAAGACGCGACTGGAGCGGGTGGCTGAAACGGTTGGATAGCGACGCGAAGATTTATTTGGCGAATGCGTATGCGGTGGAATTTTTGCGGCATAACTTGCAGGCGGAGCGGCTGAAGTGGTTTGGGGAGGAATTGACGCGGCAGGGATTGAAGGCCGGGGAACGGGCGAGATTGGTGCAGCAGCGTGGGACGACAGCACTGCGGTTCAGCGGATTTGAGGAAAAAGTGTTGTGGGGAGATCTGGCGGACCTGTTTCACATGGTGTACACATTTTCGGCGGCGGACGATCCGTTGCGGAAGACGTTAACGGAACATCATTTTGACGGACTTTATCTGGGCGAGCGGAAGATGGGATTTATCAGCGAAGAATTCCGATCGCAGATGCTGGAGATCTGGAAGGTTAAATTTCTGGAGATGCCAAGATTTCGGGAAGTGATCGCGGGGATCCCGGTGGAAATCCGGCTGGAACACTTTTTGAACGATGGGGATTCGCCGGACATCCCAATACCGGTGTATGTGGGGTATTTGAACGAGATACGGGAGATGGCACGGGGCAGAGGAAGGCCCAAGTTGGCGGGGAAAAATGGCTACTCCCCGGGACGCAAGCGCAGAGGGCTGGCGGAGGAAAAACGAGAAATAGCGTTGGTAGGAGCGGGGAGGAGATGGAGTAAGCGATTGCGCATGACTGGACTATTCGTACAGTAGGCGGGTACAGGTGGAACTGTTATAAAGGCCTCGAAGGGGGCTTTTCAAATGAAGACGATGACAATCCGGTTACTGTTGGCGCTCTCATTATGTGGAGCCGCGGCGTCGCCGGCGATGTGCTGGTGGCATTGGGGAAAGTCGTCCAATGCGGCAGCAGCGAGCAAGCCAAAGAAAGCCAAGAAAGAAAAGAAAGTGAAAGGCGAGAAAATGGCGAAAGGCGACCGAGCGCCCCTGTATACGGTCCCGAAAAGCCTGTCGAGATGGCATGGGGGCGGACCTGGCCCTGCGGGAGCGGGAGTGAAGTAGAAGGTGGGTCGGATGAGATTTTTGGTAGAGATGCAACGGGCGAGTTGGCTCTGAACGCTTTGCGGAGCCGGCTAGGGTTGTGGTGTTTGGTGGCGGGTTCGAGTGTTCGCGGGTTAGTTGACGTCGGGAACTTGGGATTGGTTGAGATCCTTCGCTGCGCTCAGGATGACAAACCTGATCGCTACGTCGACGCGGTGGAACCGCTGGTAATCTTTATGAATTCCGGTTCGTCGTAGAGGATTTGCAGGTCGGGATCCTGTTTACACCAATCGGTGTTGGAGTAGCCGGCTTCGACGGAGCGTTTAAAAGTTTCCAGAGCTTCTTTTTTCATGCGCAGCAGGCCGTAGGTGCAAGCGGCATTGTAGAGAATGAGGGCGTCGGTGGGACGCATGGCTACGGCAATTTTCACCTGCATGGAGGCGCCATCTTTGTCACCCATGTTGGCCAAATCGGCTGCGAGTAGAATTCGCGCGCGGACGTCATCGGGAAAATGTTGGAGTTGGTCTTGCAAGACTTCGAGTTCGCGGCGGCGCAAACGTTCGGCATCGGCCATGCGGCCAAGTTTTTCGAGCGAGTTGATGAGTGGGATTAGCGCGTTGTAATCGTTGCTGACGATTTCGAGAGCGCTCTCTGCGAGCCGAGCAGCTTCGTCGTATCTTCCAGAAGAAAAATAAGCGCGGCCAAGAACGTCGTGGGCACCTTCGCATTCCGGCTGCTGAGAAACGGCGCGCAAGGCGAGCTGGATGGCGTCTTCGTAGCGTTGCTGGGCGTAGAGGATGCGGGCGCGCGCGGAAAGCACTTCTGGTAGTTCGGGAGCGAGGCTTTCGGCTTTGTCGCTGGCTTCGAGCCCCTTGGTTACATATTCCGGACTCTGGGTGCGAAATTCATGCATGCCGCCCCAGACGTGGGCGATGCCGGCGTAGGCCAAAGCGAAATCTGGATCGAGTTTGACGGCTTCCTGATACATGGCGAGGGCGTATTCGAACTGGCGCTGGCGCAGATAATTGCGAGCGCGGAGATAGAAGTCGTAGGCCTGAGGATTGGCGGTGGGCTTCTTGGCGATGACTTTTTCTTCTTGCGGGGAAAGCTTGATTTCGAGAGCTTTGGCGATGCTGAGAGAAATTTCTTCCTGAATGGCGAAGACGTCTTCCATCTGGCGATCGTAGCGTTCGGCCCAGACGGAATGGCGCGTTTTACTTTCGACGAGTTGGGTGGTGATGCGGAGGCGATTGCCAGCGCGGCGGATGGAACCTTCCAAGACGTACATGGCGCCCAGTTTTTCGCCGACTTGCGGCGCGGTGACGGGCTTGTCGCGGAATTGCAGCATTTCGGAGCGGGGAAAAATTTCGAGGCGGGCGATCTTTGAGAGTTCGGTGACGATGTCTTCGGTCATGCCATCGCGAAAATATTCATCTTCCTTTGCGCCACTCAAATTTTCGAAATAAAGCACGGCGACGGTTTTCTTTTTGGAGACTGGCGCGGCGACTGGTGGAGGCGGAGCGGCGGTGAGAGAGGGTTCGACTTTTCTGGTGGAAGAATCGGAGCGCGGGGAGGTGTCGAGGTCGCGCTTCAAGCGCTTGAGGTCGGCACGAAGTTCGGCGGCAGTCTGGCAACGGTAATCGCGATCCTTCTCGAGGGCTTTGCCAACGATGCGATCCAAATCTGGGGGAAGTTTGGGATTTCGCTTGGAAATGAATTCGGGAGTGGCGTTGAGAATCTGATCGAAAATGATGGCGGTGGTGTGACCGTGGAATGGGAGTGTGCCGGTGGCCATCTCGTAGAGGACGACGCCAAAGGAGAAAAGATCGGTGCGGGCGTCGAGAATTTCGCCGCGAGCCTGTTCGGGAGACATGTAGGCGACCGTGCCGAGCGTGCTGCCGGGACTGGTTAGATCTCCGGCGGAGATGCCGGCGGTCAGTTGGGAGTTGGGATCGAGCGCGTGCGTAGAGCCGTCGGAAGGACCAAAGGCGGCGTCAATTTTGGCGAGACCAAAGTCGAGAATTTTCGCGGTGCCACGGTTGGAGATAAAAATGTTGGCGGGCTTGATGTCGCGATGGACGATGCCTTTGGAGTGGGCGGCGTCGAGGGCGTCGGCGATTTCGATGGCGATGGAAAGATGGGTGGAGAGATCGAGAGGACGCTGAGAAATGCGGTGCTTGAGGGTCATGCCGTCGAGGTATTCCATGACCAGGAAAGCTTTGCCGGCATCTTCGCCAATGTCGTAGATGGTGCAGATGTTTGGGTGATTGAGTGCGGAGGCGGCTTTGGCTTCACGGCGAAAGCGTTCGAGGGCCTGGCGATCTTGAGCTACATCGAGCGGAAGGAATTTTAGGGCTACAAAACGATCGAGGCGAGTGTCTTCCGCTTTGTAGACGACGCCCATGCCACCGCCGCCAAGTTTTTCCAGGATGCGGTAGTGGGAAATAGTCTGCCCAAGAAGGGAGTGAGGATCTGGCATGCGAAGCAATCTTAGATGGGGGCTGCGAGGCAAGTCAATAAAGGTACGAAATCGCGCACGGGGAAATGGTATTGGCGAGATGGATTACTTGGGAGCGTAGAAAAGGTAGTCGGCGGTGTAGGGGGAACGGGCTTCCTGGCCGGCGTGCGTCGAGTCGCAACCGGTGGCGGGAGCTTTGCCACCTTTGGTATTGAGGCGCTGGATGGTGGTGGCGCGGGAGAGTACGCCGGAGCCGTCGTGGGTGACGACGTTGACGAGCAACCACGGGATGGTATTGGGATCGGGAGAAGGAACGTTGGCGACGGCTTTACCGGAGACCCGGCTGCCGTCGTTAGCTTGCCAGGTGGGGCCGGCGAAATGTTTGCCGAAGGGTTTGTCGTCTTTGTCAAGGAGCTGGGCGTCTGGAGCTTTCAGCTCCCAAAGAAATGCCGTGGCCCCTTCTTTACAGGTGTAGACCTGGTCGCCTTTGGCGTGGAGCTGGAGGAGGAGTTGTTCGTTGGCGGGAGGCTGGAGTTGGGGCGGGACTTGTTGGGCGGCTAGCGGGAGGGAGAGGAGAGGGGCGAGTGCGGCCAGGCGGAGTGCGTTGCGGAGAAGATTTGGGAATCGCATGGGGCGTGCTCCTGAGTGGAGTTTGGTGGAGGGAAAAATATAGCGCATGGGGAAAGTGGAAGGAAAGGAAAGAGTTCACCACAGAGGGAGCAGAGAGCAACGGAGATAGCGGAGGAATTCGGGAAAGGCGGAGTTTTCTTCGTGTCATGAGCACGCCACGATCCCTCCGCTGCGCGCCGGCAGAAAGCGCCGACGCTCCGATCGGGATGACCGCGTTTACTGGTGGTGGGTCAGAAGTGGTGGGCTTGCATCCAGGTGGCGAAGACGTGCCAGGGTGCGGTCATGCCGATAGGAACGCGCAGTTCTTCCACAATGATGACGAAAAGGGTGGCCCAAATGGTGACGCGCTGGATTTTGCCGGTGGACCACCAATCGTAGGCGAATAAGAGAACGAAAAAACTGTAGGCGGCGATGTCGGAGATGAGGTGACTCTGATTGAGGACTGGAACGCGGCCCAGGGGTGCATCCATCAAGGCGATGGAAGCGATGAGGATGAGTCGTTTGTGGACGGCAGGGTTACTACGGAAGCGATAAGCGAAAAATACGAGCGTGGAAAAGATCAGCATGTCGCCGATAGGCACGGTGTAAAAGGTTTTGGCGTCGAAGGGCGCGCCTGGCGGAACAAAATTGCGAGCGAGGGCGTCGGTGGCGGCGAGGACGCCGAGAATAATCATGAGGCACGCTAGTGCGAATCCTGCGAGGCCGAGTTTGCGGTGGATGTCGACGCGGCCTGTGCTGATGAGAGATGTCTGTGTGATGAGAAGCAGCATCCAGCAGGTGAAAACCGCGCCATGAATATGGATGAGCGTGTTAGGGAGTGGAGCGCGGAAGACGCCAGCCAGGAAATAGCTGCGCGCGAAACCGTAGAGGACGGTGGCGAGAAGGAGCAGGACCATGAATGAGACGAAGCGATTGTCGTAACGGCGGCCAGGGCGGAGTTTGGGCGAGGCGGTATTTGGCATGACGGTTGTGGCCATCGAAGCTCCGTAAGGTGAAGGAAGACGTTTGGGGCTGCCGGACTGGGAAGAGTCTATAACGGGGACGAGAGAGTGAGAAGGAAATAGACGGGAGGCGGAAGGAAAGAGTTCACCATGGAGGGTACGGAGGGCCGCGGAGATAACGGAGAGAGTCGGAAGAGGCGGAGTTTTTGGTGAGGTGATGAATCACGCCACGATCCCTCCACTGCGCGCCGGCAAAGGGCGCCGACGCTTCGGTCGGGATGACAGCGTTCGTGGTCGCGCTGGCTCCGCTCCCTTCGAGGCTCAGGGCAGGCGGGATGACATCAACTGCGATGGGGCTAGAGGGAGCGGGCGGCGGCGGCGGCGGAGGCCCAGGCCCATTGGAAGTTGAAGCCGCCGAGGTGGCCGGTGACGTCGACGACTTCGCCGATGAAGAAGAGGCCGGGAACGTGGCGGGATTCCATGGATTTGCTGGAGAGTTCGCGGGTGTCGACACCACCTGCGGTGACCTCGGCTTTTTCGTAGCCTTCGGTGGTGGCGGGGGTGATGGTCCAGGAATGGAGTTGCTGTTCGAGAGTGGCGAGGGCGGGATTGTTGAAGGTGGGAGGGGCGTGGAATTCGAGCCAACGGGTGACGAAACGTTTGGGGAGGAATTCGTGAAGGGCGTTGCGGACGGCGGCGAGATCGCGATGAGTGGTGGCGCGGAGTGGAGCGGTGACATCGTGCTCGGGTGCGAGATCGAGTTGAATGGGCTGGCCTTCTTTCCAGTAAGAAGAAATTTGCAGGATGGCCGGGCCGCTGAGTCCACGATGGGTGAAGAGCATTTTTTCGCGGAAGGAGTGCTGCGCGGTGGTGGCGATCACGTCGGCGGAAATGCCGGCGAGTGCGGAATAGCGGTGATGGTCGGGGCGCTGAAAAACCAAGGGGACGAGTGCGGGGCGCATGGGGATGAGTTTGTGGCCGAATTGGCGGGCGAGGTCGTAGCCAAAGGACGTGGCGCCCATTTTGGGGATGTAGAGTCCGCCAGTGGCACCGATGAGAATCGGCGCACGAAATTCCTGTGAGCTGCCGTTGGCGGAGTCAGAGCGGAGGATGAATTCGGTGGTGCGTTGAACTTCGGTGATGCGGGTGTTGAGGAAAATTTGCACTTGGGCGGCGCGGCATTCGGCTTCGAGCATGTTGGTGACGTCGGAAGCGGAATGGTCGCAGAAGAGTTGGCCTAGGGTTTTTTCGTGGTAGGGGATGCGATGCTTTGCGAGGAGCGCGAGGAAATCGGCGGGAGTGAAGCGAGCCAGGGCGGATTTGGCGAAGTGGGGATTGGCGGAGACGAAGTTGTCGGGGGCGGTGTGGAGATTGGTGAAATTGCAGCGGCCTCCGCCGGAGATGAGAATCTTCTTGCCGATGCGGTCAGCATGCTCGAGGATAGCGACGCGGCGGCCACGTTTGGCGGCTTCGATGGCACAGAAGAGGCCGGCGGCGCCAGCACCTAGGATGAGGATGTCGAAGGAATGGGGCACGTGTTGGTTGATTATGAGGCAGGAGGTGGGAAGGAAGTAAGAAGATAGAAAATAGAAAGAAAGAAAAAGAAAAAGATAACGCAGAAACGCAGAGGTCGCAGAGGAAGCGCGGAGAAGGCGGGGACTGGGTTTAAAAGGGTAACGATTCTGGAGCTTGAAGATTGAGGTTAGGAGGTTGCGATGACGGCGGAGCAGGAGTTGCGAAAATTTATGGCGAAGTATGAGCCGGGGGTGGCGGCGCAGGGGCGGAAGGCGCTGGGGAAGATGCGGAAGATGGTGCCGAATGCGATCGAGATGGTGTACGACAATTTTAATTGGCTGGTGATTGGATTTTCGCCAAATGAAAGGCCGTCGGATGCGGTGTTTTCAATTTTGTTGGCGCCGGATCATGTGACGCTGTGCTTTTTGCAGGGGAGTACGCTGCCGGATCCTGGGAAGAGATTACAGGGAGGCGGGAAGTTGGTGAGGAATGTGCGGCTGGAGCCGGTGGAGGTATTGGATGAGCCGGAGATGCGGGAATTGATTCAGGTAGCGATGAACCGGGCGCGGGTGGGATTTGATCCAAAGATGAAGAGGAAGATGGTGGTGCGGGCGGTGTCGAAGAAGCAGAGGCCGCGGAGACCTGGAGCAAAGGTAGGAAAGAGAAGGAAAGGATAACGCAGAGACCTAGAGGTCGCAGAGGAAGCGCAGAGAGACCGGAAAGTGGCAGATTGCGGGCGCACAGCGAGAATGGCTGTGCCACAGGGCAGTTGGTAGTGCAGGCATTCAGAATGGGCGGAGTGCGGACGAAAAAGATGAATGGGTGAAGGCAATCCGGGGGTAGGGGTTTTCGCGTAGTATGGGTGGCGGTCACATGAGCGGAACTGAGGTGTTGTGAGGCCGGAAGCTGACGCTAGTGGCGTGAACGATTGGTCGTTGCTGGAGCGGATCCAGCAGAAGGATGAGGCGGCGCTGTCTGCGCTGTACGACCGATACAGCGGACTGGTGTATTCGGAAGCGAAGCGGATTCTGCGAGATACGGGAGCGGCGGAAGAAATTTTGCAGGACTTGTTCTATCAGGTGTGGCGGACGGCAGAGCGATTTGATGCGGCACGCGGATCACTGGCGGGCTGGCTGGTGGTAGCGGCGAGGAACCGAGCGATTTCGAAATTGCGGAAGAAGAGCGGCAAGACCGAAGAGCTAGTAGAAAACACGGTGTTTCTGGGACCTAGCCTGGAATCAAGCACAACGCAGAACTTGATGCTGGACAAAGTAAAAGCAGTGTTGGGAAACCTGCCGGATAGCCAGCGGGAAGCGATGGAGTTTGCGTATTTCGAAGGGATGTCGCATAGCGAAATTGCGGAGCGAACGGGCCAACCACTGGGAACGATCAAGACGCGAATACGATCGGGAATGGAAGCGTTGAAGAAGGTGCTGAGTTGACGAACGGTAGTCACATTCGAGAAGAGGACCTGGAGCTGTATGCGCTAGGCGCGCTGCCGGAAAACGAGGCAGCGGCGGTTGAAGCGCATGTGGATGGGTGCAGCGAGTGTGCGCGTAAGCTTGCGGAGGCGCGCGGCTACGCCGCAATGCTGGCGTTCGCGGTGCCACAGGGAAAACCGGCGGCAGCGGTGAAGGAGCAGTTGTTTGCACGAATTGCGGCGGAGCGTGAAGCCGCGAATGTTGCTGTGGACGGTGCGCGCGATGAACGGCGGCCGGTGGTGAGAGA
>JBAVNY010000764.1:0-2045 GCA_049691535.1 Candidatus Acidiferrum sp. | reverse complement strand
GTGCAGCCCATCGCGGCCCGCTGAAAATTTTCTTGTAACGCTGGTAGGTCAGCTTCGCATTGGCGATTGCTACCTTACCCACCAATTCCCGAAGCGCAGCTTGCTCGGACGGGTTCTGCGATTTCTTGATTCGATCCGCGATCTGGCTGTCGATCAGAGTATCGATGCGGCTGACGAAAAAGCTGGCGACGCTGGCGATGTGGCTGACGTCCTGGCCCTTCTTGACGCGAGCTTCCAGCGCCGAGAGAAAAGCTTCGGCCACTTGCTCGTAAGCAGACTGAGCGAAAAGTAGCGTGATGTTGATGTTGATGCCGTCTTCGAGCAGCTGGCGGATGGCCGGAATGCCGGCGGGTGTCGCGGGCACCTTGACCATCAAATTTTCGCGGTTCACCGTCTTCCAAAGGCGACGCGCTTCATCGATGGTCGCCTTCGTGTCGTTGGCCAGCAAAGGCGAAACTTCCAGGCTAACGTAGCCATCGCGGCGCTTGGTTTCGGCGTAAACCGGTTTGAAGATGTCGGTGGCGTCCTGAACGTCGCGAATCGCGATTTTCTCGTATACGCCGCCGGCGCCCAGCTCTTTCGCGTCAGGCGCCTCGAGAATATCCGCGTAAAACTTGCTGCCCACTATGGCCTTCTCGAAAATCGTGGGATTGGAAGTCATCCCCCGCAGGCCGTCCTGATCAATCATTTTCTTCAGTCCGCCGCTGGTCAACAGGTCGCGCCGAATGTAGTCCATCCAGGGCGACTGGCCATAAGCTAGCAAGCCCTTCAACGGATTCGCCCCAACGTTTGGAACTGCCGATGTCGTGGTCATAAAGTTCTCCTTTGCCTCAGAATCTTCCAACTCTATTCTACGCCCCATGAGAGGGCTACCGCTCTAATTGGAAGGCACGAAGACTTCCTGGGGTTTGCGTAGACTCAGCTTAGCTATCGCAAAATTTGTCTTCGAGCTTCGCAACTTTACCCAGGCGCCGTACGTGACGCTCCTCATTCGTGAATTTGGCCCCCAGGAAAGACGTCACGAGATCCTTTGCCAGCGCCACGCCGATGACGCGCTCACCCAGCACCAGTACATTACAATTGTCGTGCTCCACGCCTTGATGAGCGGAATAGGTGTCGTGGCACATGCCTGCGCGAATGCCCTTAACCTTGTTGGCCGCCACGCTGGCGCCCACGCCACTTCCGCAGATCAAAACGCCGCGCTCGGCCTTGCCATCCAACACTGCCCGTCCAACCTTCTCCGCGAAATCCGGATAGTCCGAAGGCGTTTCGTCGTATGCTCCGACATCGATCACTTCGTGCCCCAGCGAGATCAGATACTCGCCAATGGTCGCCTTCAACTGAAATCCTGCATGGTCCGATCCAGTGGCAACCTTCATCGCGCGCTCACTTTCCCACTACTTCCTTTGCCGCTGCTACCACGTTCTCCGTGAGAAAGCCGAATTTCTTCAGCACATCCTTGAGCGGCGCTGAGGCGCCAAACGAGTGCATACCGATCATCTTGCCTTTTGGCCCGACGTAGCGCTTCCAGCCAAAGGTAGCAGCCATTTCGACGGAAACCCGCGCGGTTACGCTGGATGGAAATACGCTTTCTTTGTAAGCAGCATCTTGCTTTTCGAACAGTTCCCAGGACGGCATGCTGACCACGCGAGCTTTAATGCCTTCCGCTTTCAACTTCTCGTAGGCCTCCACGCACAAGTGCACCTCACTGCCTGTGCCCATCAGAATCACATCCGGCTTGCCGCCCTCGGCGTCGATCAAAACGTAGGCGCCCTTTGCCACTCCAGAGGCCGGAGCAAATTTCGTGCGGTCGTAGGTCGGTAGCGTTTGCCGCGTCAGTACCACCGTCGTTGGCGTATGTCGCTGCTGAATGGCGACTTTGTATGCCTCCACGACTTCGTTAGCGTCGCACGGCCTCATCACGATCATGTTCGGCATAGCCCGCAGCCCAGCCAGCTGTTCGATGGGCTGATGCGTCGGGCCATCTTCTCCAAGTCCGATCGAATCGTGCGTGAAAATAAAGATGGAAGGCGTTTCCATGAGCG
>JBAVNY010000763.1:0-7242 GCA_049691535.1 Candidatus Acidiferrum sp. | reverse complement strand
ACGCCGAAGGATTAGGCGAGGATCTTGGCATGTATAAGGATCCGTATTCCAAATTTGGGCAACTGTCGTACGAGATGTGGCGCGCGGTGCGACTGGTTATCGATACTGGCATGCACTCGATGGGTTGGACGCGTCAGCAAGCTATAGATTACTTCCGGGAGAATACCAGCAAAACTGATCAGGACATTACCGTCGAAGTGGAACGTTACATCGTGTGGCCTGGACAATCGCTTGCCTACAAGCTGGGCCAGTTGAAATTCCGGGAACTGCGAGCCCGGGCACAAGACTCTCTGGGCGACCGTTTCGATATCCGTGCGTTTCACGACGTGGTCCTGGAACAAGGCGCCGTTCCGCTGGATCTGCTCGAAACCCATGTGAACGCCTGGCTAGCAGCGCAAGCTCACACGCAGGGAAAGCGCGATTCGCTGTAGCATTCCTGGAGTCTGCAAGACGCGAAATGGCAGCGCTCCGCTTGGCAGGGCCTAGACACCGACTGCGGAAGCCTTTTGCAGGGCAAGCCGGTATGCTTCGGGCACCTTTTCTTCATTGCATCCTAGGCGTTGTGCGACCGCCGGCAACAGCGGCCACTCCGCTCGTTCCCAGACCAGCACCGCCTCGTAGACTTCGCGTAGCCGATTCTCGCCGCCACAAAGTGCGGTCTTCACTTCCTGCGTTACCGGTAGCGACGTCAGTACTTGCTCCATAGGCTTGTCCAGTAACGCATCGACGACTGAGAGGAGTCCCATTAGAAACAAACTGGAAGGTCTGTCTGGCAATTGTGCAGCGTCGGAAAATTCCTCACAAAAATACGCTCGCGTGAGGGCTGTCCGTATTAATTCGGGTGGTTTCCCCTGGCTCATGGCAATCATCGCGAAGACTGAGACCCACCGGCGGAATTCCTGCTCACCAAGCAGGGTAAGCGCCTGCCGAACGCTGTGCACTTCCGAGCGCAGACCCAGCACAGGCGAGTTCAAGTAACGCAGCAGCCGGTACAGCAGCGAGGGCTCCTGCTTCATTAGCTCTTCGACGACTCCATAATTAATCTCCGGCGCGGCCACCGCATTGAGTAATTGCAATTGCACCAGCTGATTTACGGGAATCTGACGCGTTTCCAGCATCGATGGCTTGCAAAAAAAATATCCCTGGAAAAAGCAAAATCCCAGGTTTCGGGCTTCCGCCAAATCCTCACGAGTTTCGACTTTTTCCGCCAGCAGCGACATCCCGTTCCTGGCGTATTTCTTTGCCACACGAGCGCGCTCTTCGGGCTTAAGCAACTGGAAATCGACCTTGAGATACTGTACGAGATCGACAAGGGGCTCTAGTCCCGGCGCATCGATAAAATCGTCCAATGCCAATTGATAGCCGGCGGATCGCAGGTCGCGACAAATGGTGACGATTTCTTCGGTAGGGCGCACTGTCTCAAGAATTTCCACCACAATGCGGTCTGCCGGCAGCAGTCGCGGCGCGCCCAGGCGTAAGGCCAGTTCGTCGACGTTGACGAACGCGCGTGCGTTCCCGGTCAACATCTGCAAGTCGAATAGTGTGATGGAGTCGGCGATTACGCTGGATGCGGCGTTGGGGTTCGGCAGGAACACGTTCTGTGGGCCCCCGCGAAACAGCAATTCATACGCGAACACGCGTAAGCGTTTATCGAAAATCGGTTGTCGCGCGATGAATTTTTCGTGCAAGCAAGCACCACCCAACGATTCACTGCGAGAGTCTTGGCCGCTTCTCTGCACGGTACCCAGGGCTTAACGCCGCCCGTGGGGAGGGAGGTGCCGTATCGGTTGGAAAACTCTAAGCTAACTTCCTCATACAGGAGCGGACATCGAGCTGAGGAATTCCGTATTCGACTTGGATTTCGTCAAGCGGCTCAGTAGCAATTCCATGGCTTCCACTGTCGATAGCGGGCTCAATACCTTGCGCAGAACCCACACGCGACTCAGCTCGTCTGGTGGCAACAACAGTTCGTCTTTACGAGTGCCGGAGCGCTGAATATCGATAGCCGGGAACACGCGCTTATCCGATAGCCGCCGGTCCAGGTTAATTTCCATGTTACCGGTGCCCTTGAATTCTTCGAAGATGACGTCGTCCATGCGGCTTCCCGTGTCGATCAACGCCGTCGCGATGATCGTCAGCGAGCCGCCTTCTTCCACGTGGCGCGCTGCAGCAAAGAAGCGCCGCGGCCTCTGCAAGGCGTTGGCATCGATACCGCCAGAGAGCACCTTGCCTGAAGGCGGTGTCACGGCGTTGTAGGCACGCGCCAGACGGGTTACCGAGTCCAGCAGAATCACCACATCGCGTTTGTGCTCCACCAGGCGCTTGGCTTTTTCCAACACCATTTCCGCCACTTGGATGTGCCGTTGCGGCGGTTCGTCGAACGTTGAACTGATGACTTCGCCCTTCACGGTGCGCTGCATGTCGGTGACTTCTTCCGGGCGCTCGTCAATCAGCAATACGATCAACGCCACTTCCGGATGATTGGTGGTGATGGAATTCGCGATGGACTGCAACATCATGGTCTTACCAGTGCGGGGCGGAGCGACGATCAGGCCGCGTTGCCCTTTGCCGACGGGGCAGAGCAGGTCCAACACGCGACCCGTCAAATTGTCTTTGGAAGTTTCCATCTTTAAACGGCCCTGCGGATACAGCGGGGTCAGGTTGTCGAAGAAGATCTTGTTGCGCGCAACTTCTGGATCTTCAAAGTTGACCGCTTCCACCTTGATCAACGCGAAATAGCGCTCACCATCTTTCGGGGGCCGCACTTGGCCGCTGACGGTGTCGCCGGTGCGCAAATCGAACTTGCGGATTTGCGATGGCGATACGTAGATGTCGTCCGGTCCCGGCAGATAGTTGTATTCCGGGGCGCGAAGAAAGCCGAAGCCGTCGGGCAAGCATTCCAGCACGCCCTCCGAAAAGATCAGGCCGCTCTTCTCCGTCTGCGCCCGCAGGATCTGAAAAATCAGCTCCTGTTTCCGCATCCCGCTGGCGCCTGGAATGTTTAATTCCTTGGCGATCTTGGCGAGATCGGTAATATTTTTTTCTTTCAGCTCAGCGAGGCTGATGCTGATCTGATTATTTCCTTCTGTACTCGTTTCTTTTGCCATATGTCCTGACTTTATGAATTTGGTCCTTGATTGGGTTAAATTGACCCTATCTTCCCGGGATGGACTGCGTGGTGGTGTACCTTCCGGCGGAAAGGATTTCCCGCCAGGGTGGGCAAACCAAACTGTCTGCAACCGGAAGCAGTTCCAGGCCTGCTACACGTTCAGCCCGCAGGGGCGAGCCGTGCCTGAATTCTGCTGCTTAGTTGGTCAAACCCGTGTCTTTATCTGCGCCGGTGGTAAATGTCTCCGCGACAGGCGCAACCCCACTATGTTCAAGCGGCACAATCGGCCGTTCCAGCGCTACCTGTAGCACTTCATCCATGGTTTCTACGAAGTGTAGCTTCAGACTGGAGGCTATCTCCTGGGGGATTTCTGCAAGGTCTTTCTCATTATCCTTCGGAAGTATGATGGTACGCAAGCCCATTCGGTGGGCGGCCAGCAGCTTTTCTTTCACGCCGCCGATCGGCAACACCTTGCCACGCAGTGTGATCTCGCCGGTCATGGCCACGTCGCAGCGCACGGGAATTCTGGTAAGCGCGCTGACAATCGAGGTGCAGATCGTGATACCTGCTGAAGGCCCGTCTTTCGGAATCGCGCCTTCGGGTACGTGGACGTGAATATCAACTGTGCGGTAGAAGTCTTTTTGCAGACCGAATAGCGCGGTGCGCGAGCGCACATAGCTCATCGCGGCTTGCGCCGATTCCTGCATGACTTCGCCGAGTTTACCGGTTGGTGTTAGCCGGCCTTTGCCTTCCATGATCGCCGCTTCGGTGACGAGCACCGAACCTCCTACTTCGGTCCAAGCCAAACCGGTGGTCAGGCCAACTTCGTTTTGCTTTTCCAGCCAGAATTCGCGGTACTTCAGCACGCCCAGGAACTCGTTGACATTCGCTGGAGTGATTTCCACGGTGGAAGCCGCGCCATCTGCGACCACGCGGCGCGCCATCTTGCGTGCGATATTCGAGATTTCGCGTTCCAGGTTACGCACACCGGCTTCGTGCGTGTAATGCCGGATCAAGTGCAGCAAGGCTTCGTCAGTAAGCGTCAAATTCTTTTCGGTTAGGCCTGTTGCCTCGCGCGCGCGCTTCACCAGAAAACGCTTGGCAATTTCCAATTTTTCCTGCTCGGTGTAGCCAGGCAACCGTAGAACTTCCATGCGATCTTGTAGAGGCTGAGGAATGGTGTGCAGTACGTTTGCCGTGCAGACGAACATCACCTTGGACAGGTCGTATTCCACGTCTAGATAGTGGTCGGTGAACGCGTGATTTAGTTCCGGGTCCAACACTTCCATCAGAGCCGCCGATGGGTCGCCACGGAAGTCAGTGGACATTTTATCGACTTCATCCAGCACGAAGATCGGGTTGGTTGTTCCCGCCTTCTTCATCATCTGGATAATCTGGCCGGGAAGGGCACCGATGTAGGTGCGGCGATGTCCGCGAATCTCTGCCTCGTCGCGCACGCCACCCAGGGAAACACGCACGAACTTACGTCCCGTGGCATGTCCAATGGACATAGCCAGCGAAGTCTTGCCGACGCCCGGAGGTCCGACAAAGCACAAAATCGATCCTTTGGGATTTTTTACCAGTTGGCGCACGGCCAGGAATTCCAGGATGCGTTCCTTGACCTTTTCCAGTCCGTAATGCTCGGTGTTCAGAATCTCTTCCGCGGCCTTAATATCGCGGATTTCCTTGGAACGCTTCTTCCAGGGCACCGCCAGCAGCCAGTCAATATAATTGCGGCTTACCGTGGATTCCGCGGACATGGGCGGCATTAGTTCCAGTCGCTTCAACTCCGTGGTGGCTTTGTCGCGGACTTCCTTAGGCATTCCCGCAGCGTCGATCTTCTTCTTCAGATCTTCCGCTTCGTTCTTTTCGCCGCGGCCCAGTTCCTTCTGAATGGCCTTCAATTTCTCGTTGAGGTAATACTCTTTTTGCGCTCGCTCCATCTGCCGCTTTACGCGGGTATTGATGTTGCGGTCCACATTCAGCTTTTCCAGTTCGATTTCGAGGATGTCCGCAACGCGGTTCAGGCGTTCTAGCGGGTCCGCGGTCTCGAGCAAATCCTGCTTCTCATCCACCGGCAGTTGCAGGTTGGCTGCAATGGTGTCGGAAAGCCGTGAAGGGTCATCGACGCGCGCGGCGGCGATCATGGTGTCGTAGTTCAGGCTCTGCGAAAGCTTGATGAACTGCTCGTATAGCCCGGTAACCTTCTCGACCAGCGTTTGCACTTGCGGGGTACTTTCAATCTTGCCGGCCAGCAGCCGGATTGTCGCGCGGAAGAATCCTTCATCGGTGGCAATCGAAATCGATCGTGCGCGCTCCACGCCCTCGACCAGAACCTTGATGTTGCCATCAGGAAGCTTCACGCTTTGTACGATATTCGCCAGCGTTCCTACCGCGTAGATTTCTTCCGGCTTCGGGTCGTCGATTGATGCGTCGTGCTGGGTCGACAGGAAAATCTTCTTGTCGCCGGTTAGCGCCTCTTCCAGTGCGCGCACACTCGCTTCCCGTCCCACGATGAATGGAGTCATCTGCTGCGGGAAAATAACCATGTCCCGCACAGGCATCATCGGCACGCGCTTCATTTCTTGTTTTTCTCGATTGAACATGCAGGCCCCTGAACTTCCTAAACCTTCGGCAGCACCAAAAAAAGTTCTGCCTAAGACCTTTTTCGTGAACTGTAGCTCACCCCTTCAGGGATGAGGCTCTCCCCAGCGCTAACAACAAATGGGATATATCCATCGACTCGCCGCCAAGCGAGTTTTTCCCTTATCCAGCCTTTTCCAGCAAGCTCCAATTAATCTCGCGGCCGCGCACCATATCGCCGGTAACGACGAAGTCGCGAACTTTACGCTGCATTGGCAAGTGGTACATCAACTCCAGCATGAGGTCTTCGAGGATCATTCGCAAGCCGCGCGCGCCAACTTTGCGCTGAAGTGCCAACTCCGCTACGGTGTCCAGCGCGTCGTCCGTAAACCGCAGCCGCACATTTTCAAACTCAAACAAGCGCTGGTATTGCTTTAGAAGCGCGTTCTTCGGCTCGGTCAAAATCTTCATCAACGCGGCCTTGTCCAAATCGCTCATCACGCCGGCGACCGGTAACCGGCCAACAAATTCAGGGATCAGCCCGTAACGAATCAAATCGCCGGGCTGCACTTGTTCCAGCAATTCGGTGTTGCGGCGCTGTGCAGTAGTTGCCGCCGCTCCATCCGTGTGGAAGCCCAGGGAACGCCGGCCAGCGCGCTTCTCGATAATCTTTTCCAGCCCAACAAACGCCCCGCCGCAGATGAACAGGATGTTCGTGGTATCCACCGGGGTAAATTCCTGGTGCGGGTGTTTGCGGCCGCCCTGCGGCGGCACATTCGCTACGGTACCTTCTAATATCTTCAGTAGCGCTTGTTGCACGCCTTCACCGCTTACATCGCGGGTGATCGACGGGTTCTCGTCCTTCTTGGCAATCTTGTCGATCTCGTCGATATAAATGATACCTTGCTGCGCCTTCTGAACGTCGCCATCCGCCGCCTGTAGTAGCTTCAGGATAATGTTCTCGACGTCTTCACCTACGTAACCCGCTTCTGTCAACGTAGTTGCATCGACAATGGCGAAGGGCACATCGAGCATGCGCGAAAGTGTCTGGGCCAGCAGGGTTTTACCGGTTCCGGTGGGGCCGATCAGCAGAATGTTGGACTTGCTGAGCTCCACTTCACCGGGCTGCTTGTTCAAGAAAATGCGTTTGTAATGGTTATAAACTGCAACTGCCAGTTTCTTCTTGGTGCGGTCCTGACCAATGACGTACCCATCCAGGAATTGCTTGATTTCCGGTGGACGTGGCAATCTCCGCGCTGGCGCGGTAGCCTGCTCGCGCTTTTCATCCTCCAGAATGGTCTGGCAAACGCCGACGCACTCGTTGCAGATGTAGGCCCGCGGATAGTCCGAAGGCGAACTGATCAGCTTCTCCACCTGCTCTTGCGTTTTATGGCAGAAGGAGCAACGCAACGGTTCATCTGGACTATATTTTTTCACGTGGTGGCAGGCCTCTCCCCCGGCTTACTCTCCGAGGTCATTGCTTCCCATTCTAGGCCGATTCTTCCTCCGGGCGAAAGAGAATCTCGTAGCCGTGCTGTCAATCAGAAACT
>JBAVNY010000762.1:0-9178 GCA_049691535.1 Candidatus Acidiferrum sp. | reverse complement strand
GGTCCACGGACCCATTCAGCTTGAGAGAAATCGAGCGACGTCCCGGGAATTGAATCGCCCCGGTCAACTCCGCGTTGGTATCCGTCCCTTTCAGCGCCGCACTCACAATTTTCAAACTGTCGCGTGTTGACGTGAGATGGATCGGCCCGGAATTCTCCAACTGTACGGTTCCGTAGGTCAGAACCAGGTGGTCAAAGTTTCCGTCGACTACCAGAGACTCGGGATGCTGCAGCTCGCCTTTAAGCGTCACGTCTCCGCCCGCCGTGGCATGACCCGTGAATTTGTTCAGGTGCAACGCCGAGAGCAAGTAAGGATCGAGGCTGATATTTTTTATCGAGACCTTTCCGTCGATCGGGAAAGGGTCGTCCAGTCCGACTGTAATCCCGCCGGTCAATGCGCCCTCGCTCATCGCCGACCCCAATCGCAAACGGGCCTCTTTGCCGTCCGAGTTCAAATTGCCTTCGAAACTTCCGATCACTTCTGTGGAGATCTGGAAGTCCACCATGCGGAAACTTCCGTCGAGGAGCGGATGTTTCACCGGGCCACTCGATTTCAAGCGAAACGTGAGTTGGCCATTTACCGGGAGATTCGCTGCTTTGATCCTGCGGAAATTCGCCAGCGGCAGCGAAGCGCCCACCAGATCCGTGGTCAAACTTTGATCCGCGAAGTTATAAGCGACCGAACCGGTTACGATGCCCGCTCCGGTTCCCTCCGTACCAGGCGCAAAGAAGCGCAGCTCGGCGTTGGCCAGGCGCACTTCATCTTTCGTGACGTTGAGCTGCCCGCGCAGCCGATTGAACACCACGCTGTAAGCGTTCCCTTCGGCCAAATCGAGCACGCCGGTAAGTGCAGGTTCAGCGCGCGTGCCATGGCCGTGGAACTGACCGGTGACCAGCCCTTGCACCGGATACTTCCATCCGCCGAGCTGCTCCAGTGCTTCCAGTGGCACTTTTTCCAGATTCAATTCGCTGCTCCACTCATTCTCCGGCCGGAATTCCCACTTGGTCAGCGCCAGGCGCCCATCGATACCAGCTTGCATCGGGCCCCGCGTGGCGCGGCCATGGGCAATCACCAACTCGTCTGGCGAATAGGTCATGTCTCCGTCCAGAGCGTCGAGTGCTATGTCCGCATAGCGAATTCGTTCACCGTGGAAATGACCCAGAAACTGGGGGCCGCCGGAGGGCCCGACGATTTTTCCGGTCCACTGGAACGCCCCATCAATCGGAACCGCGGCATCGGGTGAGCCAGGCTTGTCTCCGGCTATGGCATGAATGAAGTCGTCCCAATCCAGCAAAGAACTTGTCTCGAAACCTAAGTTCAGAGCCGTTTCTTTAGGTCCAAGAACGCCATCAATGCTGAGATGTGATCCCGGCGTCTCCACCGTGGATTGTTCGATAGTCAAAATATTTGGGTCAGCACGGTAACGCAGCTTCCAGTCGGCGGTAACCGGAACATGGTTCGGCACCAGGTCTTCGGGTTCGTCCCAGTGCATGGTGCCGGAAACATCGAACTCGCGGAAATTGGCGCGCCAGGTTTCTACCGTATCGCCAGAAATCACGGCGTCCCAGTGCAACGAGTCGATCGGAAAACCCGCATGGTCAATAGCCGGCGTCACCTGCGAGAGACGCAAATTTTGTACCTTGGAATCGGCACGGAATATCAAGCCGTCATAACGCATGGTGATGCGCGCCTTCACGCTGCCACCCAGCGCATATGCCACGAAATCGGGAAGCACCAATTGTTTCGGTTCCAAAATATAGTTGGTACGACTGGACAAATTCGCGGAGTGAAATTCGTTGAATCCCAGAGTGATGTTGTCGCCCGCAAAGCTGCCCGAGCCCAGGAACTTGCCGTTGACGATGGTGCCTTTACCACGCAGATCGACTCGGCCAAGCGGCACTTCCGGCGTCCGAAATTCCTCGCGAATATCCAGCAAGTCCAACCATGCGCGGTAGCGATAGGTCCAATTGAGAGAGGTCAAATCCTTGGTCTCTAGTTGCATGTCGAGGTGCGAACGGCCAACGTCGAGGATGCCTTGTTCCACGCGGAATCCGTCATTGCTTAAAGTGAACTTCGCGGAAAAATTAGCCGGCAGCGCCAGATCGCCCTTCGCGGCAAGCTCGATGGATTGCCAATCCAGCGTTCCAACATAGAGTGGTCGCTCGTGGAGTCCGCCCAAATCCAAATTCAGATGCAAGTCGCCACCTTCAACGGCAATCAACGTTCGAATGTCGTTGTACCGCAGCCAGCCGTCCTTGATCTCCACGTGGTGGATTCGCAGATCAACAAGTTTTTCTTGCAACGGTTCACGCGGATTTGCAGATTGCGGCAGGGTCGGAAGGTTGCTCTTGCCGTTTTTCTCAACACGCACATGCAGGTGCGGCTGCAGCAAAACTAAATCGTCCAAACCAACGCGGCGTCCCCAGAATGAATCAATTCGCAAACCGATGCGCGCTTGTTCCACGCTGAACAGCGGCTCTGTGCCTTCTGGTTCTCTGCCGTGCAACACCAGGCCGTTGATCGTGGCATTCAGCGAGAACCAGCCCACGGAAACGGTGCGGATCTCCACCCGCGTTCCCGTCAGGGTTTGAATGCGGCTAATCAGGATGCGGCGTAGCAGTGGATTGGCCAGGCCGCTTCCGACGGCGATAATCGCTAGCGCAATGCCCAGAGCGATCCACAGCCCCAACATCCAGAGCAGATGCTCGACCCACAGAATCCTCCGCCAGCGCGATTCTTTGGTCATTGCGAATTCTCGTTCAGAAATAGTTGCACGTGCAGCCGGCTGCGACTCTCCTTAAGCCACTTGTCAGCTTCCTGGTTAATCGCCCGTTGCACCAGCGCTTCCTGAATAAAGTCCCGGGCAGAGTCCAAGGTTGGCGGCGTTTGTTTGCGTTGCTCGGCACGCGGCACCACACGTGTTTTGTAAAACTCTTCAATGGCGTTGTCGTCGATTTGGATCGACGGGCGAAATCGGGTGTCGAGATAATTGCTGAGGTACAACTGCGATTTGAGCAATCGCATGATGTCGTCGTCGGAAAGCCCGCTTTGCTTCTTCCGCTCTTCAAATTCTTCAGGCAAAGCAAAGGATCGCTTCAAGCGTGCCAAGCTTCGCTCTACATCTTCCGGTTTAGGTTGCGGGAAAAGCGCCAACTTTGCTTCATTGCGTACAATCCATTGATCCACCAGCCGATTCAGAATTTGCTCGTCTGGCTCAGATTTTCCTTCAGAAAACAACTGATAGCGCGCTAATTCGCGTATGTCGCTCAGCAAAATAACGTCAGTTTCGACGCGTGCCACAATCCGATCGATAATCTCCTGAGCGCCCGCCACACGAACAGCAACCAGCAAAATCAGCAAAGGCAAGCAGACATGGAACATCCTCTTCATCAGAAGCTGGACCCCAGGTTGAAGAAAATTTGTAGCTTTGGCAGCCGATTTCCCTGCTGGCAAAGCGGAATGTGGTTCTGGCACGGCACCACAATCTGCGGCCTGTTCAATTCATAGCCCAAATCGATTCGCAGCGGGCCGACCGGAGTGGCATACCGCAATCCCACGCCTATTACGTGGGAAAAATAATTCAGTTCGTTGGTGCAGTTGTAGAGACACTGCGTAGGGTTAAACGTTCCAGGCTTCAGTCCGGGATAAGCAGTTTTAAAAACCGGTTCCGGGGAAGACCACCGAAACGTAACGTGGCTGAGCTGGCTAAAGCTATTGCCGCCGTCGTAAAACAGAGCGCCACCCAAGTTCGAACCTATAAATGGCAGCCGCAGCGGGAATCGCAATTCCTGGTTAAAAATCAGCAACGCCTGCCCGCCCACCGGAAAGCCAGTCAACGAATCGCGCGGCCCCGCTTGGTTCAGCGCAAAGCCGCGCAGCGATGTGCCGCCTCCGGCATAAAGACGCTCTGGCAAGGGAATGACGCGAGGCGGTGGCACCGTGGTTTGCGCCGGAAAAGTGAGGTTAACCGTGTCGCGATACGGCTGAAGGATCCCAATACGCAGCGAACGAGCAAAACTCCAGTTGCGGTTAATCGGATGGTAGGTGGAATTTTGCAGGAACACCCTCAGGAAACTGGCACTCGATCCAATGGCGGTATCTGCGATCCCAATGTCGGCGGTATTAAACGACCCTCGCGTGGCATCCGCCGGATTATTCCGCGTGTCGCGAAACCACGTCGCGCTGAATTGCGAGATTAAGGTCGGTTGGTTGAACAGCGGTACTTCCTCCGCCGGAATGTTCAAGTTGCTCACTGTAACCTTGCGAAACGCGTAGCGTATCAAAAGCGATTCGCGTTCCGTCAGTTGGTCCGTTAGCTGAACGTTGCCCTCATACCTCGTCTGCGTAAACGTATTGATATCCTGCGTTTTTTCTATATACGCGGTGGCCTGAAAACTTAATTTCGGATCGTTGAGTGCGTTTGGCCAAGTGTATGCCAGCAGGGCGCGGCCTTGAATAGTACTTCCGCGAATTTTGAGTGCGAGAGAGTCGGCGTGTCCGGTGATGTTCTGCTTGGAGATTTCCAGAATCCCCCGTGGAGCTGCCTGGATTTGTCCACCAGTTGGATCGGTAGTGCTGGCCAATCGCTGAACCTCGAACCCGCCGCCGTAAGCGATGGTGTAACGCTTCGCCTCTTCTACCAGCACGACCACATCTTTCTCCGGATCAGTACCATTGGCGTTTTGTGGCTCGATCGTCACGCGATTAAAAATACCCAGGTTGTACAGCTTCTGCTGCGAGCCCACCACATCACCCTCGCGCAACGGTCCGCCAGGCTTTACCTTTACTTCGCGGCGAACCACCCGCGGTTTGGTGTGCACGTAGCCGGCGTACAGTACGGACTTAACCAGGGTCTGAGAGCCTTCCTCGACTTTGTATATGAGTTTCATCGGTTCGGCACGGTCAATGCGGTACTTGTCGTTGCTCTCCGATGATGGTGCGTTCTGCCGTCCTGCCGTCGCGGTTCCTGATTTTCCCCCCGGAGCGGGGGCGCTATCGGGCTCTGCAGTGTAGGAAAACGTGGCATTCGGAAATCCATCGTTGAAATACAGAGCCAGAATGTTGTCGCGATCACTCGACACGTTGATATCGGAATATGGTTGACCGGGCAGAGAGGCAATGACGCCGCGAATCGTATTCTCGGAAACGTGATGCACCCCTTCAATCGATAAATTCGAAACCAGAGTTTGTTTCGCTTCGTCGATAACGAACCGGATCACCAGATCCCCGGTCTTCTTGTCGTAGTCGTCCAGTATTTGCCCGTCGACCTTTGTGGATAAGAACCCGTTAGCCAGATATAAGTTCTTTATTGATAAGACATCACCATCTAATAGCCTTCGGCTGAAACGCGGTCGAACGAAAAGCGCGCTGGGAAGAATGGTCAGGCGGCTACGGAGAAGCTCCGTGCTGAAATAGCGGTTTCCTTCAAAATCGATACGCAGCAGCTTGTGGCGCGCGCCCCGATCCACCTTGTAGGTGATGGTTTCTTCTTCGCCCTTCCATCCAGTGTTCCGGCCAACCACCTCTTTCGAGTTCACCATGTATTCGACCTTGGCATCGAAATAGCCGTCGCGCTCCATACGCTCCCGCAGGTTGCGCTTGCCCTCTTCCAGTAGATCGGCGTCTACGGAACCCTCCTGGTAAACAGGCACGAGCTTGCGCAGTGTGCCCTTCGAAAATTTCGCGCCAGTCACTTCCACCAGTACCCGCGGGCCTTCGGTCACGTCCAGGCTCACTGGCAATGTGTGGGTACTTTCGTTGAACTCGCCTCGCCGCAGGGAGACGCGCGCGCTCAAGTGCCCTTTTTTCTCAAAGAATTTGCGAATACGGGTGGTGCCCCCCTGGAGACGAGCCGTAGTCACTTCAGTCCCAGGTTTCAAGCGAAACAGCTTGAGCAAATCGGCGTCGCGGTATTCGGTGTTGTTGACGAGCTGCACTTTGTCGATGCGTGCACGCGGCCCGGGATCCACATGAACAATCACATCCAGTTGATGCGTATCGTCATTGGGGCGCTGCTCCACATGCAACTTGGCTTGATACAGACCTTCCTCGCGCAGCGCGTCGTTCAGGCGGCTGAGAGCTTCTTGAATGTCAGAGGGATGATAGGTCTGGCCGAGTGACAGCTGCATGGCCGCCACGGCAGAAGAGTCGGCAGGTGGAGGTTTTATTCCATCTATTGAGATCTGGTTGAAAAACAAATTTTCGCGAACTCGGAAGTCCACGCGGACGCCGCTATCTTCCGGAGTTGATACTGCACTGATGTACGCGTAGTCGCCAGTCTGATAGAGCGTTCGAATGCTGGCTGCCACCGCGTCTTCATCAAGGGGCTTGTCAACTTGAACCTGGAGACCTTGCGGATTATCGACCAGCAGCTTTCCATCTTCCCGGACGATCCGGATATCCTTCACGATCTGGCCGGCAAGCACTTCGGTCTGCACTGCGGGAGTTTGCTGAGCGGACGCACAGCGTCCCCCGAGCAGCGCTGCCAGGAGGAACAAACATCGCAATCCGTTGGCCCAGCATGATTTCATGCGTTCCATTACTCAGACGAAGCCTAGCACAGCGGCGTTGCTTCCCCGGGTGCCGCCGGGGCTAACAAATGATTGGTACCGGTGTTCGAACGTAATCTTGCGCATCGCCGCTCCAGCAAAATCGATGGAAGCGGCAGCGATCAGCGCGAAGATCCCCAACGGAGCTAAGGAACTCGTCGCCTTGGGGCGCAGCAGGTTTGGCGAACTCCGTAAGCGAAGCACCGTGGAACTGCAAAGATTGTATTTGGTGTTTACCTTAAAACGCCACCGCGACCCATCGGGGTGCGCATCGCGGCACGGTCCAGGTTTTCTCGCAGGTTCATTAAGGTGAGAAACGTACTCAGGACCCGCGCTTTCAAATCGTCGGTGAGGTGCAGCCCACTGGTCGCCACCCGGGCCAGGCGTTCGCCGTTTTCGGTGATGAATCGCAAGATCTCTCGCTGGCGATCGTGCGGCGCGTTACCTAGCGCCGTTTCGCGACGCATCTCGGCGCAGCCGGATTCGAGAGATAACGTGAAATGCAAGACGCACAGCTCTTTATCCGTCAACGCCGGCGGCACGTCATGTTTGCATCCCGAAATTTTGCAAGGCTCAGTCATAAGCTGCAACGAGTAATTGGAGATAACTAACATTGTAAGCCCTGAAAAGCCAGAGTCCATCCATCCTTTTGCCGCCGATGGTGCAGGGGCAGCAACCTGTCCCTGGGGTCAGAGTTGTCAAAGGAGTTAGGACAGGTCAGAAATCGAGCCGCAGGCCGCGCGATTTGCAAAATTTCTGGAGTCCTCACGCAACCCACAACACCACGTGCCGCAAAACACCGGTACAAATCAGAAGAAAAGAAGTGTCGCCGCTGCAATTTTTGGGAGCGAGTGAATTTCATTGAAAAATGTTTTGACAGCGTTCGATTAAGCTCTGTATAAATATACAGTTGGATGTATAATGTATAAAGCATGAGTGCAACGAAAACATTTCGACACGGCCAGATACTTCGCCTGATTTCCGGGGAGCGTATCCCTAATCAGGAAGAGCTGCGACGCCGCCTGGCGCAGCAGAAGCTGCGCGTTACCCAAGCCACGCTTTCACGCGACCTGCAAGAGCTGCGGTTGGTGAAGACTTTGAACGGTTACAAAACGGCAACCACTCTGCCTGACGAGCCACCTGCGGTTCCCGCCCTGACGCGCGCGTTGCGTGAGTTCTTGCTGGACATTCGTCCGGCCGAAAACTTGCTGGTTTTGAAGACCCCACCCAGCGGTGCCCAACCATTGGCGGCAGCGGTGGACGCGGCCAAGTTCGAGGAGATTGCCGGCACCATCGCTGGCGACGACACCGTGCTGATCATCACCCCCAATCGCAAACGCCGCGAATCCCTGCAGAAGAAAATCGAATCCCACGTAAAATGAGAGATCCCCGCAGCATCGCCGTCATTGGTGTCACCGGCTACACAGGTTTTGAGCTGGCCGCGCTACTTCTGCGCCATCCCGCCATTGCCAAGTCGACGTTTTATGTCCGCGACACACAGGGCCATCAATGCATTTCGCAGCTTTTCCCCCGGCTTCGCCACAAGGGAGAGGCTCCGCTACGCACGCTTTCCATCGAAGCCATTACTTCCAGTCAGGCAGGTTCGGCGTTTCTGGCCACGCCACACGAAGTCTCAGCTGAAATTGCTCCTCAGCTTCTAGACGCTGGACTGCGTGTCGTCGATCTTAGCGGTGCTTTCCGATTTTCCTCGGCTGACACATATTCCCACTGGTACAAATTGCCCGCGCCGCATGCTTCCCGTCTCGGTGAAGCTGTATATGGCCTGCCGGAGCTTTACGCTGCGCAAATTGCTTCGGCCAAGCTCATCGCCAATCCCGGTTGCTACGCCACTAGCGCCATCCTCGGGCTAAAACCACTCGCTGCCGCGGGGCTGATCGCTTCGTCGCAAAGCATTATCTGTGATTGCAAATCGGGCGCAACGGGCGCCGGCAAAGATCCGCGACGCGATTTACAATTTGTGGAAGTCGACGAGAATTTTCGCGCCTACAACTTGTTTTCACACCGCCACACTCCAGAAATTCTGGAACATACCGGCCTGCCTGAATCGCAAGTGGTCTTTTCCACCCACCTGCTTCCACTCGCCCGCGGAATTCTCTCAACGCTGTACGTGACGCTCTCGCATGCTCAGTCACCGACTGACATTGAAAGGCTTTACCGCGCCTTTTACGCTAATCGGCCCATGATGCGCATCTGGCCCGCTGGTTCGCTGCCCGAACTGCAACATGTCGCCAACACCAATTTTTGTGACATCGGCTTCGCCCTGGATTCCGCCGGCAAACGTCTGATCGTCGTTTCGTGCCTCGACAACTTGGGAAAGGGAGCTGCGGGCCAAGCCGTACAAAATTTGAATCTCACGCTCGGAATTGAGGAGCAAACAGGCCTTCTATGAGAATCGTTATCAAATTCGCAGGCGCTTTGCTGGAAGATGCTGCCACAATCCGCGAGCTGTCGAAGCAAGTTGCGGCACTCGCGCGGCACGGCCATGAAATCCTGGTCGTACATGGTGGCGGCCGCCTGTTTACAACCACGCTCAAGCGCATGGGCATCGAAAGCAAGTTCGTTTCCGGCCTGCGTCTTACCGACGCAGAAACGCGTGATGCGGCCGTGAT
>JBAVNY010000761.1:0-3407 GCA_049691535.1 Candidatus Acidiferrum sp. | reverse complement strand
TATTGGTGGTTGGCTGGCCCATCGTGCCCGACTTCGCTCAGCGTGGCCGGCGGAAGGTGATGCGGATTCGATGTTGACGGGTAGTATTGAAACGGATTGTGGTGCGGGCTGTAGGCCGTTTCGGGTGTCCCGTCGATGCGGTTCGTCTTTGTGGCGCATGCCGCTGGAACGGCAGGGGTGTTCCCGTTGGCCGGGACAAACGTCGTGGTTGGGGTGAATCCGCCCTGGAACCAGGCCCACGAAATCCCTTTCGCGCTCAACAAATTGCCGATGTTCTTGTTTGTGGCGAGCATTCCGATCCTCTCGCCGCCGCTGCAGTCATCGAACGCCGGATCAGGGTCGTTGATCACGCTGGTGTTGGTGACGCCATTGAGCGTCGTGGTGATGGCGTCCCCCGCGGCAATGGCACCGACGTCCGTCGCAGGGTCAGCGCCGCCGGTCATGCCGGAAATGACGTTGATCGCTCCTGGCGTTGACGGACCAAACACGGTGCCAAACGAGTTGTCGCTCATCGCGAAGTGCTGTGCATAGTTCCATAAGCCGGTCACCGTGTTCCCATCGTAGTAGCCCATCACGATTCCCGCGCCCAACGCCGACACGTCCGAAAAAGTGGCAGCAGAGCAGGGGGTCGCTGTGAATTCCGGGAACTTGTCCATCAGTCCGCTGTCGAACGCCTGCTGTTCTGGTGTGTAATCGTGGTTTTGGTCGCATGTGTAATTTTGACTTGGATCCAGCCGCACCGGTTGATAGATGACGCCGTTCTTATCCTGGCTTAGGTTGTGATCCAGCAGTCCTTGCGTCAATCCGTTCACCGTCGGGGTGCCGGCCTTGGCGTGAAACTGCACCTCCTCGCTCGGGTTTTCGGCATCCGGGTACGTCCCGAAGTAGTGGTCGAACGAAATGTTCTCCTGGAAAATCACGACGACGTGCTTGATGGGCGTCGTGGTGGTGCCACCGCCATTTCCTTTTCCGTTGCCATTGCCGCCTGCGAATACCGGGCCGGGTGTCACTACCGCCATATTCGTGGCCAGCAGGACAGCCGCCATCCAACGCAGATTCTTCGGAATCATGAACTCTCCTTATTGATTGAGCGACGTAGCGCCTGAAGTCGCGCGGCCTCACCGGGGCAGGGGCATGCAGCAGCGCGAATGGCGGTCGGAAGCAAACGTGCATCAGCTTGATACGCTTCCGTTGTTATCGGCAGATGACAGTCGGATGAACTGTCCTTCACGAATTGTAAAAATTTTCGCTAACGACTATTTCGCCGGCACTCCCGGCTCAACTCGGATCAGCCCCATCATCCCGGAGTCTTCGTGTTCCAGGAGATGACAGTGATAAGGAAAAAGTCCCACCGAATTCGGACTTCGGAAATCCACGCGCAGCCTTACTCGGGGATACACCGCATTTTTTCCATCCCAGTAGGGAACATTCACCGTGTCTCGCAAAAACGGCTCGTTCACCGCAAGTCCAAAAAACTCCAGAAGCGCGAAATGAACCTGGTGAATGTGAAACGCATGTAATTCCTGCGTCCGGTTTTCGATGATCCAGTCTTCCACGTCGCCCTGATGCGTAACGATGTTGGGCACGTTCGACGCGGGGTCGAAAGGCTTGGGCGCTTGGCCGTCAACCGTCAGATAAAAGGTGGTCGGGCTGTTAGGATCATTAGGATCAAGCGGCGTCTCGGTGAAATAGAGTTTTCGAATGGTCGTCGGTGCCACGTCTCGCAACCAGGTGGTTCCTGACGGAGGGAGCGGCACTGGCGATTTCCCCAGTATCGAGCGCGGTTCCGGGGCGTCGGGCCTGCCAATGATTGTCGCAATGGGCCGCGTAGGATCGTTCTCGCCGACGGCCCCGGTGTTCACACTCCGCGTTACCAATGTTGCGTGCGAACCTTGCGATGGTCCCCTCACGACGAACTCGATTCGTCCGCCGGGCGGCACTCCCAAATGCGAGAGCAATATAAAGCGATTTCCACTCGCACCCCTGTCGTGCATCGGCACGCCGTCCAGCGCCACGACTTCAACCGCCTGCGCCTTCCCGTCAAACAGCAACTGAAGACTCAGATAAGTAATGGCCGACGCATTCAGCACCCGCCAGAGCTGCCGCTCGCCCGGTTTCATTGTGATCGTCGCCGGCGGGTAGTCCGGGTACGGCACTGGCACAAAATTCAGTGTCAGGTCTTCGGCGGGCTTCCCTGTTCCCGTTCCCGTATTCATTACATCGCCGTCGGCATCCAGTACGACCGTCGGCAATGCCTTGCCCGCGTCCGTGGACGGTGTCGCTGTGGGGTTCAGCAAGTTCTGATCGCGAATCACCAGAACCCGTTCCGGAATCCCTGCAAGCTCCGGCAACGCCCTTTCAATCCCCTCAACGATCAGCGCTCCCGAAGCTCCACCCAGCACCTGAGCTTTGGTAAAGCCGTGAATGTGCGGGTGATACCAGTACAAACCGGGCGGCTCATCCGGTGGAATCTGAAAACGATATTCGAATGCGGGATCTCCCGGTTGAATCAGGGTGTGCAGAACGTCGTCTTGATGGCAAACCGCCGGAACCGTCAGTCCATGGAAGTGGAGGTTAGTCGACGCTGGCTTCATCGCGCCATTCGCGCAAGAGTCCTCCGCCGTTCCACCCGCCCCCCCGCTCATGTTCATCCCACCGCGAGGTGCTACTGTCGCTGCGGCGTCCGTTCGCGCCGCCCGTCCAGCTGCCTCCGGTTCGGCTGCAGCCTCGTTTTTGAAGCTCAGAATCACCGTATCGCCCGGTTTTGCCCGTAGCGTCGGAGATACTCCGCCGTTCACTGTGACGTAGCAAAATCGTCTCTCCCCTTTAGCGCCGACATAACTGCGAAACGCCAAGCCCACCTTCAACTCGCCATCAACGCTGCGCAAATCCTCAGGCTCGCCGACCTCCGCTCCCTCCGACGGGCGAACACATCCCCCCGCAGCGTAGTGGACGATCTTTAGATCGGTCCTCCCCGCAATCGCCGATCCGCCGTTCGCACCGACCCTCGTTGCCGCGTTCTGCCCCACACAGCTGCTGGCGCCGATCACGCACAACAAACACAGCAGCCCCACATGCCGCAAAGTCCAGCTCCCACTCTGTTCAGGAATCACACCAGGAAAGCCCGAACCCGGATGACGAATAAATGTGGAATCCGCAAAAAACGAAAATCCCCAGCGCCAAACGTACGCCAACTTTGTTACTCCCAAATGAAAGCCACCTGAACGCCAAGCAGCTCCGAACGCACGCGGAGGCTGTGCATCGCCTTGGACCTATATCTTCCGCCCACGTCTACCCACGCGAAACTCTCATGGGGTCAACGCGTTGACTCCCAAGCCTCCACCGCCTAACATGCCCCGCGCAATGCCAAAACAAAAGCCGACCCGCCACTTCCGCCTCCCCCACCC
>JBAVNY010000760.1:0-2170 GCA_049691535.1 Candidatus Acidiferrum sp. | reverse complement strand
GCCAAGCTAAAGCTTGGCCCCTACATAGGTGTCTCGCTGAGGAGACGCTAGCGCGAAGAATCTACGAGAGCGGGCCGACAGTAATAACGAATCGGGGTGCGTCCAAATACAAAATGTACCCGAGTGATTTGGCGAAAATGGATTGCTAAATTTTGTTCATCTCGCGGAAGCCAAGACATCGTTGTCCAAGGGTATGCATCAAACTGGGTGCCTAGCCGTTTCACCGAATCGGAGGCCAAATGGCATCGGCTGCAATCGCAAGCTCGCTCAAACTCAATCCCATCACCGGCGAAGAAGATCTTCGCGATTTAACTCATCCGCGACACGCGCTCTCGCAGTTTTATCGCGCGTTTAACACCCGCGACATTGCGATGATGCAAGATAACTGGAGTGACGGGGAAGACATTTCCATGGATACGCCGCTGGGCGGCATCAAGCGCGGGTGGCCGGAAATCCGGCGCGTGTATGAAGGAATTTTTTCATCGCATGCGCAGGTGCGCGTGGAATTCCACGACTATACAATGCATGCGGCGGGCGATTTATTTTTTTCCGTAGGGCGGGAGCGCGGGCGCTATGAAAGCTCGGCACTGGCGTTTGACCTGCACATCCGGGCGACGCGGATTTTCCGATTTGATGGAGAGCACTGGCGACAGGTGCATCACCATGGATCGATTGATGATTCGGTGCTTCTGCAACGGTACCAGTCGGCGGTAGCGCTGCAGTCATCACTGCGTTCACGAGCGCTGCAACCTCTGCGCGTGAAATCGCCGCTATTTCCGATGCTGTAGAAGTTCACTTCACTTTAGGGATCAAACCAAAACTTAATGGTGACGGTCACGTGGGACTGGACAGGTTTGCCTGCCTGAGTTGCCGCGGCGTATTGATATTGCTTTAAGGCGTCCATGGCGGCTTGGCGTAGAGGAGCGGGGCCGGTGGTGGCTTTCATTTCGCCAACGTGACCGTTGGGAAGGATGACGGCGTCGAGGATGACGTCGCCGGTGATGTAGTTGCGCATGGCGTCCGGCGGATAAACGGCGGGGACGGATTTCAAGAGTTTTGCCGGGGCGATGCTGCCGTCGGAGGCAAGAATCTCGGAGACAGGCGGGGTTTCTGTTTCCTTAGACTCGAAGCGAGAACGCTTGGCCAGAGGACGGGACGAGGACGATGCGCTGTCGGATGCAGTCGGGCGCTTGTCGGCTGGCGAGGCAATGGGCTGCAGAGAGGGTGATTCGGAAGCTTCGGCGGTAACGGACGTACTTGAGTTAGAAGCAGTCGCGGCGGAGTTGGGGTCGCCTGCGCGCGTGGGTGATGTTGATACGCTGGATGGAGATGCAGTATCGGATTTCGCAATGGCGGCAGCCGGTGCGTTTGTTGGTACAGGCTTCGATGGTTGTATACCTGAGGTTGCGGTAGGGGCGGTCGCCTTCGTTCTCGAGAGAGATGGCAGGGCGAAGCGGGCACCGACCACACCTACTGCGAGAAAAAGCACAGCTACCAAGAGGAGTTTTATTTTGCCAGCGGTGGTGCGCAGACCGGCGGCGAGTGCATCGGTGCGGTCCGACGGGACGGGGACCTTTGGGGCCTTGGAGAAATCGAGAGCTGGTTGAGGAAGTAACTCTTGCATGGACAGCGTGCCGGAGGCGACTTCATGGGCGGCGATCGCTTCTTCTTCATCGACAAAGGACGCAGGCCTTTTGGGGGCAACCCGTACGTTAGGAGCCGGAGCAGGGGTGGAAACTTGAGCCGGAGTTATGGGCGCAGGTTCGTTGACGGACATTTTCGCGTGCTGCGCTTCTTCGCTGGCGACTTTGCTCAGGACGGCGTCGGTGACGACACGAGCCCACTCGGGAGTTTCGGAGCGGACGTTGGTGAGAACGGGTGCGACCGGCGGCGCAACGGGCTGTGGCGGATTTTGTGAAGCGTCGGAGGCGGTGGTAGAAAGCAGCGAGCTAAGTTGGCTGCGGAGGGCTTCGACTTCCAGGCGAAGATGATCGACTTCTTCGAGAGTGGGCGCGGCGGGCTCGGGGCCGACGTCATCGGAGGTGGTTTCCGCGGAGGCGACAAGTTCCTGCGCGGCTTCGGCCGCGGTGGGAACGGGGGAAATTTCGGGAAGTGCGGAGGCGCTGGCCGGAGGTGGCTCGGCCGGAAACTCCACTCCCCAGAAGTCGGG
>JBAVNY010000759.1:0-9923 GCA_049691535.1 Candidatus Acidiferrum sp. | reverse complement strand
GCGTCTGCCCTGAGTTGGGGCACTTCGGATCTGTTGGCGCGATTTGCCACGCGCAAAATCGGAACATTTCGCGCCATGTTGTACATGCAGATGCTTGGCTGTTTGCTGATCACCTTGGCAATCCGCTGGCTGGGCGGTTGGGGACATTTATTTGATGGCTCGGGGGCGCGGCCGTGGATTTGGGGCGTGCTTGCCGGGCTGCTGAATACGTTGGCGACGCTGGCGCTGTATCGTTCGTTTGAGATTGGGAAGATGTCGGTGGTTGCGCCAATTTCGGCGAGCTATCCGGTGCTCACGTTTTTGTTGTCGGCGGCTACTGGGGAGCACGTCACGCCGGTGCGTGTTGCGGGAATCGCGTTGACGATTTTGGGCGTGGTGCTTGTGGCGCGTGGGGAAAGCGTTCCTGAGGATGCGAATTCTAAGGGCGAGCAGGCGCATCGCGGGAAGAAACGGCTTGGAGTGGGATGGGCGATCGCTGCTGCACTGGGGTTCGGCGTGATGTTCTGGTTGTTGGGAATTCGGGTTGTGCCGCTGCTTGGGGCTGCGCCATCGGTATGGCTGATCCGGTTGACCAGCGTGCTGGTAACGGCGGCGGTGATCGTCGTCGTGCGCGTCCCATTCGCAGCGCCTGCCGGGAACGCGAATCCATGGCTGCTGGGCATGGCGATTCTTGATACGAGTTCGTATGTGTTGAACAACTACGGGATGCAGCACGAACAGACTTCCGTGGTGAGTGTGCTGGCGTCGCTGTATGGAGCGGTGACAGTGGGATGGGCGGCGATTTTGTTGAAGGAACCGGTTTCGCGGGTGCAATGGTTTGGAATTGTTTTGATCTTCGCCGGAATTGTTTTGATCAGCCGCTGAACATCGCAATTGATGGCGAGTTCAAATTCGCTGACGCTTTTTTTGCTGTTTCTGACAACTGTTACACTACACGCGCATGTCTGAATCTTTCTGCAACGTAGCCTTACAAGTTCCGCTGCGCACCACCTTTACTTATGGTGTGCCGGAAGAGTTGCGGGCGCAGGTCCAGGCGGGCAGCCGGGTGCTGGTGCCGTTTCGCAAAAAGGCGATGGTTGGCGTGGTAACGGAAATTGATGTGGCGCCTCCGGCAGAGACAAAAATTCGCGACATCACCAAGGTGCTCGACCTGGTTCCGGCATTGACGCCTAAACTTTTGGAGCTTGGGCAGTGGATTTCGACATACTATCTCGCGCCGATTGGCGAGGTGTTCCGCGCGATGTTACCGCCGATTACGGAACTTTCACTGCGTCGTGAAATTGTGATCACCGAAGCCGGGAGCACATTAGTGGCAGATCTGAAAAAGGGAACTGCGCTCACCGACATGTCGCTGGCTGAAGTGGAATTTCTGCAGAAGCTAATGCAGAAAAAAGGTGCAATGCAGTTTGGGTCTGGCGCGAAGATTGGCATCGAACCGCAGGCGCTGCAACGATTACAGCGGCGCGGCTACATCGAAGTTCGCGAAACGGTGCGGGGACGAAGGCGCAAAACGCAGCAAGTGGTGGCATGGAAGGGAGGAGCCACCGAACCTGCTAAAAGCCTGGGCGAAAAAGAAGAACGGGTGCGCGCCTTGCTAGCTACCGAGCGAGGACCACTTCCGATTCTGCAACTTGTAAAGCTAGCGAATGTTTCGCGGGCAGTTATTGAACGGATGCGGCGCGACGGGTTGTTGGATGGATGGGAGGAACCGGTCGATCCTGCGGAAGATGCATCTGATTCCGGTTACACGCCACCGGCACATTCTCTGAACGCGGAGCAGGAGCGGGCGTTCAGCTCGATTCGCGCACGTTTCGAACTCGGCGAATTTGGCGTACAGCTTCTGCATGGAGTGACCGGCAGCGGCAAGACCGAAGTGTATTTGCGATGTGTGCAAGACACACTGGCACGCGGGAAGACCGCGATTGTGCTGGTGCCGGAAATTGCGCTGACGCTGTGGATAGGAAGGCAATGTCGCGCATGGTTTGGAGCACGCTTTGAGGGCGTGGCGGTTCTGCATTCGGCGCTGAGCGATGTGGAGCGTGCGCGCGCATGGTGGCGAGTACGCAACGGGCAGGCGCGGGTAGTTGTCGGGACACGCTCGGCGGTTTTTGCGCCGCTGGAAAATGTCGGATTGATAATTGTCGATGAGGAGCAGGAAAGCAGTTACAAGCAGGAAGAAACGCCGCGCTATCACGGTCGCGATGTGGCGGTTGTGCGCGCCAAGTTCGAAAATGCAGTGGCGTTGCTGGGATCGGCGACGCCTTCGCTCGAGACGTATCACAATGCTGTGAACGGCAGGTACGAATTGCTGACCATGGCGGGCCGCGTGGAGAATCGATCGATGGCCGCGGTGGAAGTGGTGGATTTGCGCGTGGACTTCCAGCAGACGCATCAGACCAGCCCGATTTCGCGCTCGTTGCACGATGGGATTAAGGAATGTTTGACGTTTCAGACCCAGGCGTTGGTGCTGATCAATCGGCGAGGCTATTCATGGTCGGTGCTGTGCCGCAGTTGTGGCGCATCGGTGCAATGCACGAATTGCAGCATTTCCATGACGCATCATAAGAGTCGCAACCGGCTGGAGTGCCACTACTGCGGATCGGTTCAGTCCATTCCCACGGTTTGTCCGAAATGCGAATCGAAGTACGTGTATTTTTTTGGCGAAGGCTCCGAGCATCTCGAGGAGCGCTTGCGCAAGGAATTTCCGGGGGCGCGAATTGCGCGACTGGACCGCGATACAGCGCGTACCAAGCAGCAATATCAGGAAACCTTGGGGGCGTTTGCAGGCGGCGCGCTGGACATCCTGGTGGGCACGCAAATGCTCGCCAAGGGTCACGATTTTCAACGAGTCACGCTGGTGGGCGTAATCTCGGCGGACTCCTCGTTGAGCTTGCCGGACTTTCGTGCCGCGGAAAGAACCTTTCAGCTGCTGACGCAGGTGGCGGGTCGAGCCGGGCGCGGCGATCTGCCGGGGCGCGTGTTGATCCAAACATTTTATCCGGAGCATTACGCGATTCAAGATGCAGTGCGACAGGACTATCTGGCTTTTTACGAACGCGAGGTCCATTTTCGCCGGATGATGGCGTACCCGCCGTTCACTTCGCTGGCTAATGTGATTGTGCGAAACGCGAATCTGGAGAATGCGATTCGCTGGTCGCGCCGGCTTTCTGAATATTTCTCTCCCCACGATGGAAAAGGTTTGCGTATTCTTGGTCCGGCTTCGGCGCCACTCGCGCGCCTAAAGAAGGAGCATCGTTATCAATTTTTGTTGAAGTCGCCGAAGCGTTCGGTGCTGAGCAGGATTTTGGCGGGGGCGATGGCGTTCTGCGAGGCCAACGAGATTCCAGAGACGGCAATCCTGGTGGACATGGATCCGCTGTCGCTTTTATAGGCTCGGCGGAGCCGCATTGCGGCGCTGCCAAAAGAAATAGCCAGGCAGACCTAATAACATCAATCCAATCGCGACCAGTAGGTAGGTAAATTCGTGCGGGTCACGGACAGCTGCATAAATGGCGTTGCCGACGATCGCCAGGGCGGCGAGGACAAAAATTAAGGGAGTAATGGGATAGCCGGGAACGTAGTAAGGCAAGGCTTTGCCACGATTCTGTCGACGTATAGGGAAAATGCTGGCAGCGCCCAGTCCATAAAAAATCCAACCGATAAAAATTGCGCCGCTCGCTAGCTTTGCAAACTCTCCCGCTAGCGCGAGGACACAAGACCAAACTCCGAGGGCGATCACAGCAAATGCTGGGGTGCCAAAACGCGGATGCACTTCTGCTAGCTTCTTAAAAAACAAATGGTCGTTAGCCATGGCGAAGAAAACGCGCGGCGCGGTGAGCATCACGCTGTTGGTGGCACTGAATGTGGAAATCAAAATGGTGAGCGCGACAAATTTGCCGGCCCAGGGGCCGAGCACGCGACCCGCGGCGGTGGCGGCAATGGTATCGCTGGCCGCGGCATCAACGGGTCCGAGCGCGAGCAGGTAAGCGATTACCGCGAAAAGGTAAAGCACGGTAAGAAGGACGCTCCCGGCGAGGAAGGTTCGCGGAAACGACTTTTGTGGGTTCATTACTTCGCCAGCGCTATAGGTGCCGAATTGCCAGCCTTCGTAGGCCCACAAAACGGTGATCATGGCGAAACCAATTCCGGAGAAAAATGCGTAGCCGGTTTGCGTGGCGCCCCAAGCCGCGCGGATGTCGGTGAGGTGATGTTCCCGTTTGAGGCCCAAAGTCATGAGCACGGCGCTGAGTATCACGACAATCCCGATTTTTATGAGGGTGGTGACGTTTTGCAGATCGGAGCTTTTGCGCGTGCCCCACACATTCACGGCGGTGACGACCGCGATTACCAGAACTACGACAACGGAAGCGCCAGCAGAAGAGAGCGGCACGATCTCCTGCAAATATTTGGTGAAGGCGTGGGCAAGGGCGGCAATGGTGGCACTGGCAATGACCAGAAACAATCCCCAGCCGTAGAGAAAAGCGGGCAAGCGGCCAAATCCATCGCGAATGTAACAATACAAGCCACCCGCCTCGGGATTCGCAGCAGCCAGTTCCGCGTACGTCAGTGCGCCCAGTAAGGAAAGAACACCACCCACCAGCCAGATCAGCAGTGCGTAGCCCACCGAGCCGCCAACTTGCCGCTGAATTAGTCCTGGAGTGAGAAAGATTCCGGAGCCGATGACCGAGCCGATAAACAGGAAGAGCAGGTCGCGTTCACGGAGAGTGCGCGCCAGTTGATGTTTACCCGGGTTATCCATGCACTCCTTGGTGCTACGTCAATAGGTGCGCGTTCAGAGCGGATCCGGCATAAAACACAAAAGAAAAATGATCAGACAGAGCGCGACTCCGAAGCGGCGCTGTGGATCGAGGGGAGTGGGATCATAAATCGGCGCGGCGCGAAAGAAACGCAAACCGAATAGGATTGCGGCCCACAATAGCCAACCTTGCCAGCGAAAAAAGCCCAGACCCAGCAGGACCACAGGAATCAGCAACGAAATCCATTTATGGGCACGCGGACTGACGGAACGCACGATGTGTCCGCCATCCAACTGACCGACGGGCAAAAGATTGAGCGCGGTGGCAAATAATCCAACCCATGCGGCGCGGCCCACGGGATGCAGCAACAGATCGGTGACATGCGCATTGGGCTGAACTACTGCGGCTACTGCGCGCAAAAGTAGTGGAACACCAAAAATCAGTTCGGCGTTGCCATCAGTGCCGAGAGACGGAATGACGCGGGCATGCAGAACGCCATAGACAAGAGCAGGCAAGGCGACGAGGAATCCGGCGACTGGTCCGGAGGCCCCCACGTCGAACAAGGCACGCGCCGAACGAATCGGCGAGCGGATCAGAATGAAGGCGCCAAAGGTGCCGATCAACGTGGGCGCAGGAATAAAAAATGGATAGGTGACGCGGATGTGGTGATAGCGGCAAGCGTAAAAGTGGCCGAGTTCATGGGCCAACAAAATTCCCAGCAACGTGACGGCAAAAGGAAGTCCAGTCAGCAGCGCGGCTGGATTGCGATACAGCAAGCGAAAGGTTTTCAGCAACACTTCGAGTGATACGGCTTGATCGTGCGCATAAGCCGCGGCAAAGTGCGCACCCGCGACTAAAGCGGTGACAAAGGTGAGAGCGAAAAGAACTGTGGCGAGCGCGAAGGAGCGCCGGGAAGGGCGCGGCTGCTGGACGTCCAGATAATAAGAACGGTACGGCGAGGCGTTCCAGGAAAAGGAGTCCAGAAAAGCGGAAGTGCGCTGCTCGGTCTCTGGTGAATTCACAAAGCCTTACTTCGGGGCCACCGGGGTATTGTCTTCCAGGCCTTGCAATTCTTTGCCCGGCTTGAAGCGCACCGCTTTGCCCGGAGGAATGCTGACTTCTTCACCGGTGCGAGGATTTCTGCCGATGCCGGTTTTGCGGGGCTTCACACTGAACACGCCAAACTTGCGGAGTTCGATGCGCTGTCCGCGGCCCATCGCGTTTTTCAAAGATTCGAAGACGGTCTCGACGGCCTGCTCGGCCTTGGTGCGACTGATGTTGGTTTTGGCTACGACGGCATTAACGATATCAAGCTTGATCACACCGTCCTCCGAAGTTACGTGGGCAGATGCTAGAGGCTGAAGCCCGGGTTGTCAAGAAGTTCCGCCTCATCTACACTTTAACCCTTTGAGCATACACTTTTTTGGTTACTTTGCTTAGTCTGCCGAGGAGGAATGGATGTCTGTAAAGCCCGACCACTGGATCCGCCGGATGGCGCTGGAACACAAGATGATTGAGCCGTTTACTGACCGGCAGATGCGTGAGGGAGTGATCAGCTACGGAGTTTCTTCGTATGGCTACGACATTCGCGTGGCTGACGAGTTTCGAATTTTTACCAATGTGAACAGCACGATTGTCGATCCGAAGCATTTTGATCCGCGCTCACTGGTGGAATACAAGGGCGACGTTTGCATCGTGCCGCCAAACTCCTTCGCACTGGCACGCTCGGTGGAATATTTTCGAATTCCGCGGAATGTGCTGACGATTTGTTTGGGGAAGTCGACCTATGCGCGTTGCGGGATCATCGTGAATGTAACGCCGTTTGAGCCGGAGTGGGAAGGCTACGTGACACTGGAAATCAGTAACACCACGCCTCTGCCCGCGAAGATTTATGCCAACGAAGGATTGTGCCAGGTGTTGTTCTTCGAAAGCGATGAGCCCTGCGAGATTAGCTATAAAGATAAGAAAGGGAAGTACCAGGCGCAGACCGGAATCGTCTTGCCGCGCATGTAGGGAATTTCAAGTTGCAAATGAAAACGCGCCCGCGATGAACGGGCGCGTTTTTATTTGTTGGTGGCGAGATTAGCGGAAGAGCTTGGTGGCAATTTCAGCTACGTGCTTGCCTTGATAGCGGGCGATCTTCAATTCATTTTCGCTGGGGTGGCGCGACCCGTCTGCGCCGGCGATGGTGGTGGCGCCGTATGGTGTTCCGCCACTGATGTTTTCCATGTGCACTAATCCGGATTCGGAGTACGGCACGCCGACAATGATCATGCCTTGATGCAGCAGGGTGGTGTGGAAGCTGGTGAGAGTGGTTTCCTGGCCGCCGTGTTGTGAAGCGGTCGAAGCGAATACGCTGCCGACTTTTCCGATCAGGGCGCCTTTCATCCAGAGTGGGCCGGTTTGATCGAGGAAGTTACGCATTTGGGCGGCCATATTGCCGAAGCGGGTGGGCGTTCCGAAAATGATGGCGTGCGCTTCCGGAAGTTGATCCACGGTAGCGATGGGAACGTTGGCGAAGGAAGCTTTGGCAGTCTTTGCGCCGTACTTCTCCAGGACATCGTCGGGCACCAGTTCGGCTACTTGCGAGATCGAAACTTCCGCGCCGGGAACCTGTTTCACCCCTTCGGCAACAGCTTGCGCCATTTTATAAACGTGGCCGTACATACTGTAGAAAATCACTTGAACCTTAATGCTCATGAATCCTCCTTTTAGATTGATTGGGCGGCCCTATTTCGTGAGTTCATTCAAAGTGAGAGTTTGTAGCGGATAACCACGGTCGCGCCAAGCGTCTAATCCACCTTGCAACGGCCGGATGCGGTGAATCCCTTTTCGCCGGAGCAGCAGCGCCACACGGGCGCTGGTCGCTTCGTTTGGTCAAGTACAGTAAAGAACGACTTCGCGGTCTGGCGGCAGCTTGTTCTCGCTTTGCTGCAGTTCCAAGGCGTCCATGCGGAAAGCGCCGGGAATCGTTTCGGGATCGGCTTCGAAATCGACGGAGTGACGAAGATCGACGATGGTCATAGGCTCGCCCGCATCGAGCTTTTCTTTTAACTCTTCCACGCTGATGCGAGCTATGCGGAGGTCGCGCAGGAATTTCTGACGCGCCGCGAATTTGTAGCCGAGGTAGGCGCCAAGAGCGGTGCCTACCAGCAATCCGGCCCAGCCGCCGAGTGAAGCGGCCCGGGCGGCGATGCGTTCGATTTGTCCGCTGAAGACGAAACCAACGCCGAGATAGGTCGCGGCCCAGAGCAGCGCGCCCGCGCCGTCAAACAATAGGAAGCGCTTGAACTTCATGTGGAAGATGCCGGCAAGAGGCGTGGCCACGGTGCCCAAGCCGGGAACGAATTTGGCCAGCAACAGCGAGCGAGCGCCCTGCTTTTCGAACGCGCCTTCGGTGCGGCGCACGCAAGAATCCGGCTCCAGAGAAATGCGGCATAGCCACTGCACGATGCGAATGCCTTTTTTCAGGCCAAGGCCGTACCACATGGTGTCGGCGATTACCGAGGCGACGACGCAGACCACGATGCAGAATGCGAGATTCAAATGGCCTGCTCCAGAAAGCGCGCCTGCAGCGAGCAGAAGAGGAATTGAGGGCACTGGCATTCCGGCTTGTTCTAACAGCACCCAGCCAAACAGGACCAGGTAACCGTGTCGCAACAGGAATTCGAGAATGCCGTGCATAGTGTTCGACTGCTCCGTCAGTTGGACTTCTTCGCGAATGAGGCTGGTTGGCCCCAGCGACCGGTCATCACAAATTCGGAAATGGGTTTGCGGGTTCGCGGAGCTACTTCGCGCGCCCGCAGCGTTTCCGACAATGTCTGAGGATCGCCGGCGTAGCCGATGGTAAATGCGGCAATCGGTTCCCAACCCGCGGGAATGGAGAAAAGCTCCTGCGCTTTTTTGGGGTCGAAGCCGGCCATCTGGTGGACAAACAAGCCGCGCGATGTGGCTTCGGCAGTGAGATGAGCTACGGCGGAGCCGGTGTCGTAGAACGCGTTGCGATTCGGGGCATTATTTTTGGCGAAGGCCATCTGGGAGACAGCGATGACTAACACGGGAGCTTGTTTTGCCCACGCCTGATTGAATTCAACCAGCGTGCTAAGCATCTTCGGATAGGCGTCGTGGTCGTCTTTTGTAGCTACCAGGAAGGCCCATGGTTGTTCGTTGCTGCTGGAAGGCGCCCAGCGTGCTGCTTCAAATAGGCTCTGCAAGATTTCTTGGGAGACGGGCGTATCGGCGAAGGCGCGCGGGCTCCAACGCTGCTGGATGAGTTCATGAACTGGAAATTCAGTTTCCGCTGGCTTGCTGGTCATCGGTTCTCCGGCGCTTTGGCGCTCTCGTTCATCACGACACTCGTTCGATGCTTTGAAAATCGATGGGTCTACTTACTTGCGGGAGGAATCACCATCTCAATGTCGAGAGTGATGTCCACCAGGTCTCCCAGCATCATCCCGCCGGAATCGAGCGTTTTGTTCCAGCTAACGCCATAATCCAGGCGATTGATTTTTGTCGTAGCGGTCACGGCGGAGCGCTGCATTCCCCATGGATCTTTAATCGGCGGTTTGGGAGCAGTCACATCTAGTACGACCGGCTTAGTGACACCGCGGATAGTTAAATCGCCGGTGACTTTTAGTTTGCCGGAGCCCGCGTCTTCCACTTTCGTGGACTTAAAGGCCATGGCTGGGAATTTCTCTACGTCGAAAAAATCAGCGCTGCGGAGATGTTTGTCGCGGTCCGGCTCGCGAGTGTCAACGGTGGTGGCGTCGATGCTGACATCCACGTTGGACTTCGTAACATCGTTTTGATCGAGCGTGACGGTACCTTTAATGCCGTGGAATTCACCGCGAACGGTGGCAATCATCAGGTGGGTGATGGCGAATTGCGCGTCGGAATGGCGCGGATCAATCTGCCAGTTGGTGGTTGCCGCGTCTGCCATGAAAGCCCATGAGGCTAGCAGTCCTGCCAGCATGGCCACTCTTGAGAAATTCAACCCCATTATTTGTTCTCCTTATTTGCTTTATGGTGTTCCTCGGATGCGGCAATCCGTTAGGCGGATTCACGCTTTCCAAGTTCTTCCAACAACTCCGAAAGAATTTTTAGCCGGGCCGAGCCGATGTGGCGAAATTGCTCTTTGTGGGCTTCGCGGACGGGAGTGTCCAGTTT
>JBAVNY010000758.1:0-3195 GCA_049691535.1 Candidatus Acidiferrum sp. | reverse complement strand
GGGACGTACGAGGTGCAGGAAGAGGCTTTGCCGTTGAAGCAGATTTATCAGTGCGACGGGGGCGATTTGACGCGGATGTGTGTGCGGGATTTGGTGGCGGGGGAGTTGAATGGGCGGGTGGGGTATCGACCTCAGTAATGCAGTGGGTTGAAATTGAAGAGGGATTTCTCACTCCGCAGACTCCGTTCGGAATGACGAGTGTGGCTGAGGATCGGACCAGGAGGCGTGGGAATTGTGCCGCGATTCCTCCATTCGCATGGACTACTACGGACTCCGGTGGAGGGGGTTTTGGGGCAGACAAATTGGCTCTTGTGGCAGGCCAATTTCTGATAAAATGGGGTCAGGGTGAGAGACAATGCTGCCATTGCACCTTCAGCCGGAAAGCCACGTTCCGCTGTACATCCAACTGCGGGACCAACTTCGTTCGCTCGTTCATGCCGGTGATTTGCGCCCCGGCGACCGCATCCCTGCCAGTCGAGAACTCGCCATCATGCTGGGCGTACACCGCACCACGGTGGCAAACGCCTACGCGGAATTAGAATCGGAAGGACTGATCCAGGGCCATGTGGGCCGGGGCACGTTCATTCGTGGAAATGGCAATGGATTGAAGATCACGCCGCCGCCTCCACCAACTTTGAATGGAAACGATGGACTGCGCTGGGAATTGCTCTTTGCGGACGAGCGCAGCGAAGAGATTTTGACGCGGTTGACGGCGCAGGCTCCGGTGAATGCGTTGTCGTTTTTGATGGCGCGGCCCGCGGAAGAATTTTTCCCGGTGGAAGAGTTGCAGACGTGCGCGCATGCGGCGTTGCGTCGCGAGGGGCAAGACATTTTGAGTTTGGGCGCTTCAGACGGGTACGTATCGCTGAAGGAAGCGATGCTGGAGCTGTTGCGAAGCGAAGGAATTCCGGCGAAGGACGAGACGTTGCTGATTACGGCGGGTTGCCAGCAGGCGTTGGACCTGATCGCGAAAGCGTTTGTGCGGACCGGCGACACGGTGATTCTGGAGAATCCGACGTATCCGGGAGCGTCGGCGGTGTTTCAAGCGGTGCGGGCGCGTTGTTTGGGCGTGCCGGTGCGGACGCACGCAGAGCCGGGAACCGCGTTGGGGATTGATCTGGAAGTGCTGGAAGCGACGCTGATCGCGAATCGCGTGAAGCTGATTGTGCTGACGCCGGACTTTCATAATCCTACGGGAACATCGATGCCGCTGGCTTCGCGGAGGAAATTGCTGGAGATTGCCAGCAAGTATCGCGTTCCGATTGTGGAAGATCATATTTATGCACGGCTGCACGCGAGAGATGAGCGGATACCGTCGTTGAAGCAGTTGGATCGTTCGAATCTGGTGATCCACATTGATAGTTTCGCGAAGGTGGCGTTTCCGGGATTGCGGGTGGGATGGATCGTGGCGCCGGCAGCGGCGATTGAGCGTCTGCGGATTGTGAAGCAGCTGACGGATCTGCATACGGATCAACTGGCACAGGCGACGCTGGCGGAATTTATTAAACGCGGACTGTTTCAGAAGCATCTGGTGAAGATGCGAAAGGTGTACGCGAGCCGGCTGCAGGTGCTGGATGAAGCTCTGCGGCGGCAAATGCCGGAAGGTACGCGGTGGACGAAGCCGGAGGGCGGAATGTGTTTGTGGCTGGAACTTCCTGCGGGATTTGATGCCAGCGAATTGATGATTCACGCCAAAGAGCGTGGCGTGTTGTTTGCGCCGGGACGTTATTTTTATTTTCAGGCGCCACTGCCGAATACATTGCGGCTGGGCTTTGCGAGCTTGAATGAGAAGCAGATGGTGCGCGGCGTGAGCATTCTCGCGGAATTGCTGCGGGTGGAGATGCGGAAGAGGCAGCGCGGGACGCGGCGTGCGGAGCGAGCGCACGTGGCGCTGGTGTGAGGTTCGGAGACGCGATGCCGAAGATAATGCAACTGGAGCCGCAGGAAGCGAATCGGTGTTTTGGATGCGGCGGCGCAAATACCGCGGGAATGAAATTACGGTTTGAACTGGATTTCGAGACGCGGCGGACCCGAGGAAAATTTGCGTTGGGATCGAATTACGCAGGCGGCGGCGGGTTTGCCCATGGCGGAATCATCGCGGTGGTGCTGGACGAAGCGATGGGCAAGCTTTCGAAACTGGATGAGGAACGCGCGGTAACCGCAGAGATGAGCATCGAGTATAAAAAACCGGTGCCGGTGGACCAGGAAATTGCGGTGGAAGGCTGGCAGGAGGAAGAGAAGGGGCGGAGCCGGTTTCGCGTGGCGGAAATTCGGGATGGGCAAGGGAGTTTGCTGGCGCGGGGCAAAGGAAGATTTGTGGTGGTGGGGGAGAGTCATTTTGCGAAGGGATGAGGGCGAATGCGGATCGGTGGGAGGTAGTGTTGGGATCTCGCCACGATCTCTCCACTCCGAGCCAGCAAAAGGCGCTGGCTCTGCGGTCGAGATGACGAGTTGCTCGGCTGAAGGTGAACGCGTAAAGAGATTTAAGTGTCGAAAAGATTGTTTGGAAATTTGAGAGGAGAGCATCATGCAAGTTAAGAAGACGAATGGAAGCGGGAAGACGACGAACGGAAGCGGCAACGGGATTAAGGGATCGAATGAATGGCGAGTGAAAGTGGGACTCGCGGAAATGTTGAAGGGCGGCGTGATCATGGATGTCACGAACGCCGAACAAGCGCGCATTGCGGAGAAGGCTGGAGCGTGCGCGGTGATGGCGCTGGAGCGGGTGCCTTCGGACATTCGCAAAGAAGGCGGCGTGGCGCGGATGGCGTCGATCAGAGTGATTCGCGAGATTATGAAGACGGTGACAATTCCGGTGATGGCCAAGGTACGCATCGGACATTTCTCGGAAGCGGAAGTGTTGCAGGCACTGGAAGTGGATTTCATCGATGAGAGCGAAGTGCTGACGCCGGCGGACGAAGAGAATCACATCTGGAAGCACGATTATCGCGTGCCATTTGTTTGCGGAGCGCGAAATCTGGGCGAGGCGGTGCGCCGGATCGCGGAAGGCGCGGCGATGATTCGTACCAAGGGCGAAGCGGGCTCGGGCAACGTGGTGGAAGCGGTGCGGCACATGCGGGCGATTGTGGGCCAGATGAAGAAGCTGACCACGCTGCGCGATGATGAAATTATGCGGGAGGCGAAAGAAATGGGAGCGCCGCTGGATATTATCCGGGAGATTGCCAAGACCGGGAA
>JBAVNY010000757.1:0-2022 GCA_049691535.1 Candidatus Acidiferrum sp. | reverse complement strand
GTTGAGAGGAAGTTGTTTCAGGCCGGCGAGGAAGCAGCCTTCGTAGCCGAGGGTGGAGGCGTGGTAGTGGTCGGGGTGACGCGCTTCCCAGTAAGGAAGAATCACGGTGTGCGGGCGGAGGTCGCGGATGACCTGGGCCAGGCGCATTTTATGCTGCCGGGATGACTGCACGTCGGAATCGGGAACGCCTAGATTGCCGCGCCAGGAAACGCGGAGGATTTTAGCGGCGCGGGAGGCCTCTTTGGCGCGAGTTTCGGGAGTGCCGCGAGTGCCCATTTCACCGGCGGTCAAGTCGAGAATCCCAGTTTTATAGCCTTTTTGGGCCATTTTGAGCAGGGTGCCACCGCAGGTGAGCTCCACATCGTCGGGGTGTGCGGCAATGGCCAGAAGGTCGAGAGTCATGGAGGCCTCAGAAAATACGGCCGAATTGTAGCACTAAGCCGCTACGAGCCCGCAGCGGGCGCGGTTCCGGTACTCGGGTACTGGAAGGCTGGACCTATAGGTTTATCGACGCAGACAGGTGCAAATCCTAAATTTCAAGCTGCACGACCCTCGCGGACAGCGGGGGCGGGCGAGTGCTGTTAGCAGGGGAACGGCAATGCAAGACGCAGGGGAAACACGGGACACGGTGACCAGGGCCATGCGGGCGACGGTAGAAGCCACACAGGGACTTACGCAGGGGCAGGCAGAAGTAAGCAAGGCAGGTTTGACTGCTGTGGGAAGTGCGAGCCCATCGATTCGCGTGTCCGAGCTGTTATCTGCACTTTCGTACGCGCTGGATCTGACCGAAGGGCGGCCGATGGGCCACTCGGTGCGGAGCTGCATCATCGGGATGCGCATCGCGCAGGAAATAGGATTGCCGGAGCAGGCGCAAGCGGATTTGTACTACACATTGCTTTTGAAGGATGCGGGGTGCAGCAGCAATTCCTCACGGCTGTATCACATCTTGAATGCGGATGACATTCGCGCCAAGGGCGACCTGAAAACTACCGACTGGACGAAGATTGGATGGGAGAGCTTGCACTATGCGGTGACGCATGTGGCGACGGGTTCGTCGTTTCCGGACCGGATTTGGAAACTGCTGCAAGTGGCGAAGACGCAGCAGCGCGATTCGTGCGAATTGGTGAAGATTCGCTGCGAACGCGGATCGAACATTGCGCGGAAATTGAAATTTTCAGAAAGCGTGGCGGCGGGAATTCATAGTCTGGATGAACATTGGAATGGCGGAGGCTATCCAAATGGATTGCGGCGGGCGGAAATTCCGTTGGCAGCGAATATCGCCAACCTGGCGCAGACCCTGGAAGTATTCCTGGAAGAGCGCGGAGCCCAGGCCGCGATGGAAGCGGCGGAGCGGCGGAGTGGACGGTGGTTCAGCCCGACGTTGGTTAGCGCGGCCATGTCGCTGGGAAAAAACGGGAAATTGTGGGAAGGGCTGGAGAAGGAAGATTTGGGAGTTGAAGTGATGTCGCTGGAGCCGGTGGATGGGCGAATGACGGCGGACGATGCGACGGTGGATGACATTTGCGTGGCGTTCGCGGAAATTATTGACGCGAAGACGCCGTTTACTTACCAGCATTCGAATGGCGTGGCGGACGCGGCCGTGGAGATCGGTCGCTGGTTCGCAATGAGCGAGCCGGAGCTGAAGAAGTTGCGGCGCGCGGCACTGTTGCACGACATTGGGAAGCTGGGCGTTTCGAATGCGATTCTGGAAAAGCCGGGGAAGCTGACGGACGAAGAGTTTATGGAAGTGCGTGAGCATCCGTTTCATACCTATGAAATTTTGCGACGCATTCCGGCGTTTGCGGATTTCTGTTTTGATGCGGCGGCGCATCATGAGCGGTTGGATGGCCACGGGTACTGGCGGGGATTGGCGTCGAACGAAATTTCGTTGACGGCGCGGATTTTGGCGGTGGCCGATGTGTTTGATGCGTTGCGGGCCAAGAGGCCGTATCGCGACGCGTTGCCGCTGGAAAAAGTGTTTTCGATTATGCGCGACGATGCGCCACACGCGCTGGATGCGGC
>JBAVNY010000756.1:0-5308 GCA_049691535.1 Candidatus Acidiferrum sp. | reverse complement strand
CGCCAGGGCACGTCATTTTGCAAAACTGACCCAATTCACGCTGTAACTCGCTAGAATTTTGTGGAAGCGAGCAAGGCGCTTCCACCGCATGCTCACGTACCACGAAATCCTGATCAGGCTGTTGTTTGCCGCGGCCATGGGCGCAACCATTGGCGTGGAGCGCGATCTGCATCGCCGCCCGGCCGGCATTCGCACCAGCCTGTTTGTGTGCCTGGCAACGGCGCTGTTCACCATTATGTCCGGACAACTCGGACACTTGTGGTCCGACAGTGGATCCACGCGCATCGCCTCCAACATTGTGCAAGGCATCGGTTTTCTGGGTGCCGGCGCCATCCTGAAAGATAATTTCGGTTTAGTCGGCATGACCACGGCGGCCACCATTTTTGTGGAAGCGGCCATCGGTATGTCGGCCGGCGGCGGATTTTATGCGGTGTCCGCGACAACCACCGGCATTGTGCTGTTTGCGCTGGTCGTGCTGGCGTGGCTGGAAGGAAAGTTCAATCTGCGCGCCCGCGTCTTGATGTTTCGCTTCACGACCAATCACACCGAAAGCGTGGCCAGCGAAGTTCAGCAATTGATTGCGCAACTCCGGGTTCCGGTACATCACTTCCGCGCGTCGATGTCCGGCGCCAATTCCGTTGTCGAGTTTGAAGCCGACGTGAACCACGGGCAGCAGGAAAAAATCGTAAGCCAGTTAAGCCGACAGGGCGTGATCACCGAAGTGCTTCCCACGCAGGGTCGCAACGAATGATCAAGACGCAAAAGAAAGCGCGCAAGCCCAAAGCGCTGCGCAAGGGATCGAAGCTGGCCATCTTTGCCCCGGCATCTCCCGCAGAGCGCCTGGATTTGTTTGCGGGCATCGCGGAATTAAACCGGCTGGGTTTTGAGGTTGCGCCCCCGTTTGAATACGATCCGGAAGGATATTTCGCGGCCAGCGGGGAAGAACGCATCGACGAATTCGTGGCCGCGGCGCAGGATCCTTTCGTCGAGGGGATGATCGCATCGCGCGGCGGCTACGGCTCGAATTACCTGCTGGAGACTGATCTTCATGCGCAATTGCACTCGCCGAAAAGTATTGTCGGTTTCAGCGATCTAACCACGCTGCAGATTTATCTGTGGCAGACCGAGGGCTGGGTGACCTTTCACGGCCCGATGGTCTCCGCAGGTTTTAATCACGGCGCCGGCCAAGTGCAGGGCTACGACGAAGAATCGTTTCTCAACGCAGTGTTCAATACCGACTCCGGCTATTCGATCCAGCTCGAGGGAGAATCACTGAGCGCCGGTGAGGCAGAAGGCTATCTGGTCGGCGGATGCTTGACGCTGGCGCAATCCACGTTAGGCACGCCATGGGAACTGGATACTTCCGGGGCGATCTTGATGTTGGAAGATCGCGGCATGAAGCCGTATCAGGTGGACCGTGCGCTGATGCACTTAAAGCAGGCCGGAAAATTTCGTGACCTGCGCGGCGTTGTTTTAGGCGAGTTCCCGGACGGCCAGCCTTCGGTCGACAGCAGCCCCACGATTCGCGACGCCTGCGAGCGCATTTTCGGCCCATTGGAAATCCCGGTAATCTGGGGCGCGCCTGTGGGCCACACCAAACGTCCGATGCTCACTCTGCCGCTAGGTGTTCGTGCGCGATTGAATTCGAATGCCGAAGGGCGGCTGGACATCTTGGAGCCCGCGGTCGTGGAATAATGAAGAAGACACCGGAGCAGCGACGATTGATGAAGCACATTCACCTGATTGGCATTGGCGGCTCGGCGATGGCGCCGCTCGCAGGCATGCTGCGCGAACGCGGCTACAAGGTCACCGGTTCGGACGCTGGAGTGTACCCGCCAGCTTCCACGCTGCTGGAATCCTTGGGAATTTCGTACGCCACCGCGTTCGACGCAAAGAACCTTACGCCCGAACCTGACTTAGTTTTAGTCGGCAACGCCATTTCCCGTGGCAACGTAGAAGTGGAAGAGATGCTCGATCGTAGGTTGCCCTATCGTTCGCTCCCGGAAATCATCGAAGAAGAATTTTTGCCCGGCAAACATTCCATCGTGGTCAGCGGTACCCACGGCAAGACCACCACTACTGCTATGCTCGCCTGGATTTTCCATGTAGCAGGGAAGAAGCCGAATTTTCTGGTTGGAGGGGTGGCGGAAAACTTCGGCAAAAGCTACGGGCTGGCTGGCGGCGAAGACTTTATTCTGGAAGGCGATGAATACGACAGCGCCTACTGGGACAAAGCCGCCAAGTTTTTTCACTATCACCCCGAAGATCTAATCATCACCTCGGTCGAATTCGATCACGCCGACATTTATACCGATTTCGACGCCTACCAACTGGCTTTCCGGCGCCTCGTAAATCTGGTGCCGGGCCGTGGCCGCGTGGTGGTTTGGGGAGACGTCCAAGCCGGCGAAGCGCTGCGCAAGGCAACCGAAAAGGCCTTTTGCCCCGTCATTACTTATGGATTTGACGAAGGAAATGACTGGACGGCCTCAAAGGTAATGGTCGAAGGCGATGGCATGAATTTTGCGGCCCGTTACAAGGGCGAGGATTTTGGCGAGTTCCATCTTGCCGCAACGGGACGTCACAATGTTTTGAACGCGATGGCAGCTTTGATCGTGGCCCAAGGTCGAGGGATACGCGCCGAAACGATCCGCGAAGCGCTTGCTACCTTTCAAAGCGTGAAGCGTCGAATGGATGTGAAAGGTGAGATCGACGGCATTTTGGTGGTCGACGACTTTGCGCATCATCCTACTGCCATTCGCGCCACGATTGATGCCGCACGATTGCGCTGGCCGGGGCGCCGAATCTGGGCGGTGCTCGAACCACGTTCGAATTCCATGCGCCGCCGTGTGTTTCAAGAAGCTTTGCCGCAGGCACTGGCTTTGGGGGATTTAGTGTTGTTGGGAAGTGTGCATCGCGCAGGTCAGTTGGCCGAAGATCAGCGGCTCGATCCCGAGAGTATCGCGGAGTCCGTCCGTGCACTCGGCAAAACCGCGCGCGTTCTTCCCAGCGCCGACGCAATTGCCGACGTCTTAGTTGCCGAAGCAAAGTTTGGAGATGTGCTGCTGGTCATGTCCAACGGTAGCTTCGACGGCCTGCAGGAAAAACTGATGAAGAAATTATCCGCGAAATCCCCGGCTACCGAGGCGCACGCCCGGTGAGCCCATTTACGCGAAGGTTCCCATTCATCTCCATCCCTGTCTTTCTCCTGCTGCTGATCGCTTCGGCAAAACCTGCGGCCGCAGAAATTCACTACGAGGTCTCCATCGCCCATCCGGAGCAGCATCTGTTTCGCATATCGATGGAAGTTCCGCAAGTGGATGGCGAGCTGCGGCTCCAAATGGCCGCTTGGAACGCTTTTTACGAGATTCGTGATTTCAGCAGCCACGTGCAGCGTGTCGAAGCCTATGTGGATGGGCAACGCGTCGACATCGAGAAAATCGACAAGCTCACCTGGAGAGTCAAGGCTAGCGGCACAGTCAAAGTGCGTTACGAAACATTCTGGGATGATCCCGGGCCCTTTGAATCGCAACTGAACTCCGATCATGCCTTCATCAATCCGGCTATGGTTTTTCTTTATGTGCCGGAACGCCGCTCAGAAAAGAGCACCGTTTCGCTCACCGGCGTACCCGCAGACTGGAACGTGGCCTCTGCCGCAAACACCACCGTCGATTCGGTCGCAGGCGCGCGCAAATTTACCCTGGAATCGCCCACGTACGACGCGCTGGCTGACGAGCCCATCGAAATTTCTAAGTTCGACGAATTTACAATTAGCGATTTAACGCCGCCGGTTCGCGTGGTAATTCATGGCGACAACTGGAAACGCCGCGAAGTAGAAAACGCACTGCGCAAAATCTGCAAATACGAAATCAAAATGATGGAAGATGCACCTTACGATCAGTACACCTTCATCTTCCACGTCGGGAAGGCCGCAGCGGGTTCCGGCGGCGGCATGGAGCATGCCAACTCCACCGCGATTTCCGTGCAGTCCGACGCTTTTCTTGCCAATGTCTCTGCTCACGAATTTTTCCACCTCTGGAATGTGAAGCGTATTCGCCCCGCTACTCTGGAGCCGCTGGATTACACCCACGAAATGTATACGCGATCGCTGTGGTTCGCGGAAGGCGTGACCAACACTTACGGCGCCTACGCCCTGGTGCGCACCGGATTGTGGAGCAAGCAAGACTTTTACCAGGATCTCAGCTCGCAAATCAGCGAGATTGAAGTGCGCCCCGCGGAAAGCTGGCAAAGCGCAGAACAATCCAGCCTGGATGCCTGGCTGGAAAAATACGCGCTCTACAACCAGCCGCAGCACAGCATTTCCTACTACACCAAGGGGCAAATTCTGGGCGTGTTGTTGGACATCGTGATTCGCGATCGCACTAATAATCAGAAAAGCCTCGACGACGTGTTTCGCACCATGAATGTGGAGTTCGCCAAGGAAGGGAAGTATTACCAGGACAGTCTCGATGTGCGGCTCACCGCGGAAAGAATCGTCGGTGGCTCACTCGAGGACTTCTTCTCGAAGTACATCAGCGGCACCACGCAATTGCCGTACGCCGAACTTCTGCCGCTAGCTGGCCTGGAGCTGCACACTCACGAAACGGTGCGGCCCGTCCTCGGATTTTTCGTCGACCATGCACCGAGTAGTCCGTGGAAGGTAGGCAGCATCGACGCGGATGGTCGCGCAGCGAATAGCGGCTTAAAAACCGGCGACGAAATCCTGCGCTGGAACAATTCCGATCCGCCGCGCCGCCTGGAACACTGGTTAGGCCAGCAGAAACCTGGCGACGAGCTCCACTTGCACATCCGCCGCGATGGCGCGGAGCAAAATATCGTCGTGCACCTGGGCGAAGTGCACGAGAAAACTTTTCAAGTCGCCGAAATGCCTCACGCCGAAGATCGCTCCAAGCGTATTCGCGATGGCATTCTGCATGGCACCACCGACCCGGTCACCGCAAAGAATCGCTAACATCTCCTTGACGTTCGCCTCCTGATTCGAGAAAGTTTTCCTAGCTAGCCCTATGATTCGCGCCGCGTTCATCTCCATTTTTCTATCACTGTACATTTTAATCGTCGGCCCGCCGCTGCTCCTGTACACCCTGGTCACGCGGCACGTTGATCCGCTGTACTGGGCGGGCGTGAATGGCGTGATGTTTTTCGTGCGCTGCGTCGGTGTGCGCGTTCACGTAAAGGGCCTCGAGCGTATACCCAAAGAAACCTGCATCTTTGCCGCGAATCACACCAGTTCGGCAGACGCTCCGGCCGTTGTCTGGTCCATTCCTCGGCGCATAGCCATCTTGCTCAAGAA
>JBAVNY010000755.1:0-2246 GCA_049691535.1 Candidatus Acidiferrum sp. | reverse complement strand
TTATTGTCCCAATTTCCACACCGCTACACAGTTAATCGCCCTCAGTTACCCGGTTCTCCTCCTATCTTCTCCCCTGCAAAAGCCATATGCTTCTCTTTCCGAGGTCAGATTTGCAAAATTCCGAAATCTTTACGATCGGTCCGCTAAAACTGCGCCTCAGAACGCTGCTCCTTGCCGCCTCCGCATTCCTCCTCGCTCTCCTCATCGGCGGCATCATCCTCGCCACCCACTGGCCATTTTCTCAATCCCGCATCACGCAAGGTTTCGAAGAAGCTTTTCCGGTGACTGCTACCTTCCAGAATTTCCACTCCACTTATTTTCCTCATCCGGGCTTCGAAGCCGACAACGCCGCCTTCACTCGCCTCGGTCTTCCTCCCGGTACTGGGCCGATCGTCACCGTTCAACACATCACCTTGCAAGCCAACTACCTCGATCTCTTCCTTCGCCCCGGCTACGTCTCCCGCATGATCCTCACCGGCTTTCGCGTGCATGTCCCGGCGCTTGGCTCACAGCATCCGCAAAACACAAATTGGCACGAAACGAAGTCGACTACCCGCCTCGGTGAACTCGTTGCTGACAACTCCGTCCTCGACATCGACCGCTCCGATTTCCACGATCCGCTGCACTTCGACATTCACTCCCTAAAAGTTTCCAACCTCAGTCGCGACAATCCCATGTCCTACACTGTCGCCCTCCACATCCCTCTTCCTCCCGGCGATGTCGACGCACACGGCCGTTTCGGCCCGTGGAATTCAGCGGATCCCGGCCAAACATCCGTCTCCGGCGAATACACTTTTCGCAATGCGGACCTCAGCGTCTTCAAAGGCATCGGCGGGATTCTTTCCGCCGAAGACAGCTTTCAGGGCAGCTTGCAGCACATCGAAACGCGCGGCACCATCGACGTTCCCGATTTCTACGTGACCTACACTCACCATCCCGTTCACGTCAGTAGCGAATTTCACGCTTTCGTCAACGGCACCAACGGTGATGTCACCCTCGATCGCGTCAGTTCCTCCTGGCTGCAAACCAATGTTCTCGCCAAAGGCGAAATCGTTGGCCATCCTGGCGAACACGGTAAAACCGCCGCCATCGATCTCTCTGTCCGCGACGGCCGCATTCAGGACGTTCTTCGTCTTTTCGTGCGCGCGCCCAAGTCGCCGTTGGATGGCACTGCCAACTTCAGCGCTCACGTTGTCATTCCTCCCGAGTCGCGGCCCTTCCTGCAAAGAGTTCGCCTCACGGGCGATTTTCGTGTTTCTGATGCGCGCTTCGTGAAAACTTCCACGCAAGCTAGCGTCGACACGCTCAGCGACCGTGCGCGCGGCGAAAAGCCTAAAGATCCTCAGCCTCCTCCGCCCAATCCCGCCGCAAACTCAGTCTCGAATTCCGACGCAAACTCCAAAGCTGCCTCCAACACCGATCCCAATCCCGACCCCAATCCCGACGACCTCGAGCGCGTCATCTCTAATCTTTCCGGACACGTCGAGCTACGGAATGCCATCGCCACCATGTCCGATCTCTCCTTCACTGTTCCCGGTGCCTCCGCACTCATGCACGGCACCTACGACATTCACTCCGAAGCCGTCGCCCTTCACGGCACGCTCAAAACCGAAGCCGAATTTTCCGACCTGACCTCCGGCTTCAAATCCGTCCTCCTCAAACCGTTCAACTCCTTGTTTAAACGCAAGCACGCCGGCGCGGAAATCCCTGTCCACCTTCTGGGCACCTACCAACACCCAGAAACCGGCCTCGACCTCCCCGACAAAAAGGCCCCCGCTCCAAAAGCAAATCCAACGCCTCCGCCAAGTAAAAAGGGAATTGCCTACAACTCCAGACACACCCATCCAGATCGCGCAGCCTCAGCAGTCGGCTACCACACCCCATCTAACTTTGTTATTTAGGGTCTACTGCTAGGAACAACCGATTGGTAGCGCCGACTTGCCCTGAAGCATGAAGGGCATCCCGCCGGCACAAGAAAATCTAATCCTACAGATGAATTTCTCTGCGCCCTCAGCGCCTCATCCTTTTCCGATCTCCGCGTTACATCTTTTTCTTGCTTCTTATTGCTTCGGCACCGTATCCGTCGGATGTGCTTCAATCGTCACATCCACTTCCGCGCCCTTCTTCAACTTCACGGGCTGGCCTGCCGCATCTTGCAAGGTATTTTCCACTCTGATCTCCCGATACAAATCTTCTGCGCCTTCCACGGTAATCTGCGCCTTCTCCGGCTGTCCGGGATGTATCGA
>JBAVNY010000754.1:0-2550 GCA_049691535.1 Candidatus Acidiferrum sp. | reverse complement strand
GATGAAGTTGGCGAAGTGCGCGTCGGTCATGGAATCGCGGCCGACGGTGTCGGTGGAGGAAGTGGTGCTGCCAACTTTGAATTCGTCGGTCTTTTTGCCTTTGAGGTCGTAGAGTTCGTAGCCGTCGCGATCAATGAGCACGGCGCCGGTGGTTCCCATGATGGCGGAGCCACGATCGCGGCCGTAAAACTTCATGCCTTGGCAACTTTTGCCTTCCCAGGAAATGAGTCTGTCTTCGTATTCGAAGCTGGTGACGAGTGTGTCGTAGAACTGCCAGTCATCTTTAAAATGATAGCGGCCGCCGGAGGAAGTGACGCGCTTGGGATAATCGACGCCGAGAGCCCAGCGGCAGACATCGACTTCGTGGGTGCCATTGTTGAGCGCCTCGCCGGTGCCGTAAGTGCGGAGCCAGTGCCAGTTATACGGATGGATGTTGTCTTTGTAGGGCTGGCGCGGCGCGGGACCTTGCCATAAATCCCAGTCGAGCTGCGCGGGGACAGGGACTTCTCTGCCGGTGCCCATGGATTTTCGAACATTGCTGTACCAGGCTTTTGCGTAGTAGGGGCAGCCAATTAAGCCGGAGTGAATCTTGTCGACAATTTCGATGGTGTAGTTTGAGGAGCGCTGTTGCGTGCCCATCTGCACCAGCTTTTTGTATTTCTGTTGTGCTTGGACCAGCATTTCTCCCTCGGCGGGATTGTGGCTGCAGGGCTTTTCGACGTAGACATGCTTGCCGGCTTGGAGACCGGCGATAGCCATCGGTGTGTGCCAGTGATCGGGGCTGGCAATGGTGATGGCGTCGACATCTTTCTGTTCGAGAATTTTGCGGAAGTCTTTTTCGGGTGCGGCGGGCTCGCCCATTTCCTGCTGCACGCTGGCGGCGAACTTATTGAGGATGTTGCTATCGACGTCGCAAACGTGAGAGATGCGCGCGGCGCTCTTGTTGGCCTTGAGCGAGGAGAGGTGGGCGTAGGCGCGGCTGTTGAGGCCGATTACGGCAAAGTTGAGGCGGTCGTTGGAACCGAGGATGCGGTTGTAACTTTTCGCCGTGGCTCCTACGGCGTATCCTGCAGCGGCCGCCCCGAGAGCGTCGAGAAATTCACGTCGTGTGATCATGATTGAGTGCCTCATCTGGCCTGGCCGGCTGAAGGCTGGCACGTCGGATTCTGGTCCACGGGCAGCATAACGCGATGGTCGGCACGAATTCCATCCCGGCTAAGCAGGATAGGGTGACGAAGCGATGTGATAATATGGCGTTTCGCTCCCAGACCAGATTGCCACCGAGGGACACCGATGAAACCACCTAACAATTCTTCTGACCGGCGTAATTTTCTGAAGACTAGCGGAGCTGTCGCTGCAGGAATCCTGACAGGCGCTGGCGGAGCGACGCTGGCTGAGGCGCGTGTTTCTGCGTTGCCGCCACTGCCTGCGAATGCGAATACACTGGCCGCGATGCCGACGCGCAACCTGGGCAAGACGGGATATAAGGTAGGGATTTTCAGCCTTGGCGGACAATCGGCACTGGAGAGGCCAAACAATTTTGATATTGCCGTGCCGGTTATCGAGCGCGCGTTGGATTTGGGCGTGAATTATATCGATACGTCTTCGATTTACGGAGGGCCGGAGCGCTGGAGCGAACAGTATGTGGGCCGGGTGATGAAGACGCGGCGGCAGGATACGTTTCTGGCGACGAAGACCAAGGAGCGAACGCGGGAAGGTTCGCTGCGGATGATTGAGAAATCGCTGACGCTGCTGAATACCGATCACCTCGATTTGTGGCAGTTGCACGACATTGGCTTGCCGGAAGATGTGAACGCGGTTTTTGCCAAGGGCGGGGCGATGGAAGCACTGCTGGAGATGCAACAGCAGAAAGTGGTGCGGTATTTGGGGGTCACGGGACATTATCGTCCGGACGCGTTGATCGACGCTCTGAATCGACATCCGTTCGACGCGATTCTGCTGGCACTGAACGCGGCGGATACGCACATTCACAGTTTCACGGAGCAGTTGCTGCCGCTGGCGGTGGAAAAGCAGATGGGAATTATCGGGATGAAGGTGCCGGCGCGCGGGAGATTGCTGTCGTCGTGGACTCCGCCACCGCTGGAAAAGCAACAGCATTCGTGGGAAGGATCGGCGATTGCGACGCGGTCTGGCGTGATGAACATGCGGCAGGCGATGCAGTTCACGCTGTCGCATCCGGTGAGTACGGTGATTGTTGGATGCGACAATATTGGGCAACTGGAAGAAAATGTGCAGATCGCGCGGGAGTTTACGCCGCTGTCGCACTCGCAGATGGCGGCGCTGAATCAAATGGCTGAGCCGGTGGCGAAGCAGTCGCTATTTTTCCGGTTCACGGATCGCAGCAGAGGCTGAGGGACGAGATTACTGGCGGCGCCGCTGCGCTGATAACCGGCGAGTTCGATTATTGCTTGGGGCTTTCCATTTCCAGATAAAACTTTTGTAAGACGAAGAAGGCTTTCTTTTTTTCTCCGTGGTCGGAGATTAGACCTTTCCGGTTGAAGAAGTCCTCGATGTTGGGAAGAGTGCGAC
>JBAVNY010000753.1:0-3270 GCA_049691535.1 Candidatus Acidiferrum sp. | reverse complement strand
GGAGAAGGTTATGCAACAGTTTCAAGCCCTACTTCGGAAAGACCAGCAGCCCGTTCGCTACCTGGTAGTGGACGACTCCGTCTTTGCCCGCAAGAACCTGATCAAAATGATCGAGCTCTTTGGCGGGGAAGTAGCGGGGGAAGCCGGCGATGGGCTCACCGCGATTGCCGAATACAACCGCATCCGGCCGGATATCGTTTTGATGGATATCACCATGCCACAAATGGAGGGCATTGAAGCTGTCGAACGCATCGTTCGCCAGCACGCCGACGCCCGCATTGTCATGGTGTCGTCGGTCGGCTATCAGGAAAATATTCTCGCGGCGCTGCAGAAGGGCGCCAAGCACTTCGTTCAAAAGCCGGTGAAGCCGGAAGTGCTGTACGAAATTCTTCGCTACGTTTTGGGAGACGATCCAAATGCCGCCGGTGCGCCCGTGGCACTCGCGGGGGAGCATCACTCATGAGGATGGAACTCATCCAGCCCTTCATTAACGCCGCCGATGCGGTGTTTGCCGAATCGTTGCAGGCGCCTACGCGCATCGTCGACCTTTCCATGGACGAAGAAACCTATCGCCGCAAAGGTGTGGCCGCACTGATTGCCATCAAAGGGGACATCGAAGGTCGCGTAATTCTGGATCTAGCCCCCGAAGTGGCTATGCGCGTTGCCAACCAACTGGCCGGCGCTCCGTTGCCGGAAAGCGAGCAGGTGGTGCGCGAAACGGTTTGCGAATTGGCGAACATGGTGATCGGAAATTCCGTGACGCTGCTGAACGATCAAGGTTTTCGGTTCAAAGTGTTTCCGCCGGAGATTCACGCTAATGAGGAAGGCCTTGGTGGCAGCGTGGATACAGAAGCCATGGTGCTGTGCATTGAGACGCCATGCGGCGAAGTCTACCTGAACATTTCCATGCACTATCTGCATCGTCGTCGTCGCGACCAAACTGCGGTTGCTGCTCTCGACTAATAAGTTTGCCCAGAATGCCCTCGACCCACACGGCGCCCTGACCCCATTCAGGGCGCCTGTTTTTTTCTGCGCGTCTCAACTCCTTATATCGTTCTAAGCTCATTCGCCTCCAGGCCTGTAGTAAACTCCCCTCGCCCGAGATTGTTATCTGTGTTGCGTGCGGAGGCTCATGGTTAATCGGTGTCTGTCGTTTCTTTCTTTCCTTCTTCTCGCATCCATAAATGTTTTCGCCCAAACGTCGCCCGCTCCCGATACTCCTGAACCTGGCTCCATCGAAGAAATCTCCAAAGCCACGACGGAAGTTCGCTTTCTCTCGCCGTGGGTTTCCTATTTGCCCGCGTCACCCACCGTTCCTTCTCCGCGCGCTTTCTTTAAGCGCATCCCTGGCGCATCAGGAGAACTCGTCGACTCCGCGCAGGCCTACGCCTATTGCCGCGCGCTGGCCGCTGCTTCGCCTCGCGTGCGGGTCTTCACTATTGGCCGCTCTGAAGAAGGCCGCGACATTATTCTTCTGGCCATCGCCGACGAACAGGGAATCGCCAGTCTTGATCAGCTAAAATCCGCAACTGCAACCCTTGCCGATCCTCGCAAAATCGATCCCGGCGGCGCAGAAACGCTCATCGCGCGATCCCGCCCAATATACTATTTCAATGCCGCGCTGCACTCCGATGAAACGGGCTCTACCGAGTCGGTCATCGAACTCGCCTACCGCCTTGCCGTTTCCGAGCAGCCCATGATTCGCCGCATCCGCGAAAATCTGGTCGTGCTCATTAATCCCGTCTCCAATCCCGACGGGCGCGACAAGCAAGTAGAATGGTTCTATCGCTTCCTCAAAGGCAAAACGGATTTCGACACGCTGCCGCGCCAGTCGCCTCCCTACTGGTCTAAATACGCTTTCGTTGATATCAATCGCGATACCCACCAACAGACGCACGAAACCACGAAAGCTGTGCATCGCATGTTTTACGAGTGGCATCCCACGGTGGTCCACGATCTGCACGAAGCGGCGGCGCTGTTGATGACCTGGAACGGCACCGGTCCCTACAATCCCAATATCGATCCGCTTACCTACACCGAATTCCTGGCACTCAGCTTTCACGAAGTTGAAACCATGACCGGTCTGGGCATGCCCGGCGTTTCCACCTGGAATTTCGGCGAAGCCTTCGCCCATCTCTACCTTGATTCCGTGGCCATGAATCACAATTCTGTCGGCCGCGGCTACGAAACTTTCGGTAATGGCAGTGCGGAAACTATGAAGCGCTCGCTCCCGGCAGACGAAACCTCGCCGGAGTGGTATCGCGTTGTTCCGCCTCCTCAATCCTTTTCCTGGTCGGCACGCGACAACGTCAACTACAACGAAACTGGCGCCCTCGCGGCGCTCGACTATGCCGCCACGAATTCCCATCAGCTACTGCACAATTTTTATGAGAAGAGTTATCACTCTTGGCGCAAAGGACTGGATTCACCGCCCTACGCTTTTCTCATCCCTGAAGATCAGGGCGATCCCACACGCGTAGCACAAATGGTGGCGCGCCTGATGGCCCAGCGCATTGAGGTCAGTCGCACCCAATCGCCGTTACAACTGAAGGAAGGAAAGTATCCCGCGGGCACGTACGCAGTGCGACTCGATCAGCCTTACCGGAATTATGCTGTCGATCTGCTCACGCCCCAGCGCTATCCGAAAGATGGTAGCGAACCGTACGACGACGTCTCCTGGGAATTTCCCGCGAACTACCACCTGCAAGCCATCGCCACTGCCGACACAACTATCCACTCGACTCCGCTCACGCTCCTCACCGAACCGCCGCATCTGCAGGGAATGGTGTCCGGCACAGGCCCCGTGTTCCTTTTGCAGGATTCGGGACAGGAGAGTTTTCTCCAGGCGCGGTTCCTCTTGTCTGCGTTCAGCGTGGAAATTTCGGAACGCCCCTTCACGTTGGGCGGCGTTCCTTATCCCGCCGGATCCTGGATTCTTCCTGCGCAACAAGGCCTTCCCTCCGCGCTTCGCGACGCGGCCTCGCAGCTCGGGCTGAATTTCTCCAGCGCGCCGGCTGTTCCGGATGTGCCCCACCATCCCGCGAGAACGCCGCGTCTCGGCGTCTGGGTTCCCTGGGCCGATACCGATTCGATCGGTTGGGTGCGCTATTCGCTGGATCAGCGAAAGATTCCTTACCTGTACATCCGCGATGAAGACATCCGCGCCGGCAATCTTCACGACAAGATCGATGTGCTGCTTTACGGTCATGTCGACCTCGAACTTGCCGAACAAATTCAGGGTATTCCGAAATTGTGGAGTCCGATGCCGTA
>JBAVNY010000752.1:0-3599 GCA_049691535.1 Candidatus Acidiferrum sp. | reverse complement strand
TTCTAGGCTCGTCGAGCCTGCGACTGACCATCACGGAGAATGGGAAGAAGACGGTGGTGGTGTTTTCGGGGGATGTGGGGCGGTACGACCAGCCGATATTGAATGATCCTGCTTCGCCAGCGGGAGTGGGCATCGATACGTTGCTGTGCGAATCGACGTATGGTGATCGCGATCATGAAACGGGCGATCCGGCGGCGCTGCTGGCGGACATTGTGAATCGGGTGGTGAAACGCGGCGGATCGATTGTGATACCGGCGTTTGCGATTGGGCGGACGCAGACGTTTATGTATTACCTGCGGGAGCTGGAGGATCAGCAACGGATTCCGAAGATTGCGGTGTATGTGGATAGTCCGATGGCGCTGAGCGCGACGGATTTGTATTTGAAGTATAAGGAAGATCACGACGCGGACTTTGTGCATGGGGAGCAGAATGGTGGGGATCCGTTGAGCATCCACAATTTTCATTTGACGCGGAGCGTGGAGGAATCGAAGCAGATAAATAATGTGAAGACGCCATGCATCATCGTGTCGGCGAGCGGGATGGTGACGGGCGGGCGGGTGCTGCACCACCTGGCACTACGGTTGGGGGATGCGCGGAACGCGGTGATCCTTGGCGGATTTCAGGCGGAGGGGACGCGGGGACGGGCGCTGCAGGAAGGTGCGAAGACGCTCAGCCTGTTTGGGAAACCGGTGCCGGTGCTGGCGGAAATTATTGAGATGGGACAATTTTCGGCGCACGCGGGGAAAAGCGAATTGCTGCGATGGCTGACGGGATTGCAGACAGCGCCAAAGCAGACGTGGTTGACGCATGGAGAACCGACGGCGGCGCAGGCGTTGCAGCAATCGATCTCTGAAAAATTTTCGTGGAAGGCGGCGGTGGCGCGGTATCTGGATACGGTGGAGTTGGGATAGCGGGTGTGCGAAATCTACCAAATTCGGTTAACTGGTTACGGTAATGTGGAGGAAGGGAAAAGAATTCCTCGCCGAGCGGCTAGGTGCGGATGGATTGAAAGCTCCTGGAGGAGCGCGGTGCCATCTAATTTGAAATGATTGAGGGATTTGGGGTCTTGGTGACGGTGGGCCGGACGATTGGGCAAAGACCCTACATGAAAAAAAATCGAAGTATTGAAGAAACATTTGGACGGGACCTAACGTCTATATCAGCAAGACCACTCGCGGGGTAGGAGACTACTACCACAGGGCAACCGACCGATAGTCTCCTACCCCTTCTTCTTACAACTTTTTTACAATGCTTCCTGCTTAAAGCCAAGAAAAATAAGTGACGCGTTGTGCGCCATTCCTAAGAACGCCGTAAGAGGTTACTTTGAGGCCAAGATGGCGCGCTTGGTGGCGGTGTCTCGCGACATCGGCGGAATTTCTTCCAACTGCAATCCAGCGACAAACATGGGGGTGGGGGCGACACGTCCCCAACGATTGAGCTCGTAGCGCGCGCGGAGGAACTGTACATCTGGGCGCAGGGAAACGTCTAGAACCAATTTCGTGGTGCCGCAATAAAACTGCTGTGGAAATTTGAGGATAGGGCGTTTGCCGAAGTTTTGGCCGTCGGAGGAGCCCCAGATGGAGACGTCGAGGGATTCCTGTTCGATCTGTTCGGAGACGGTGAGGGTGCAGAAGAAGGTGCGGGATTCGGAATCGGCGATGGAGAGTGACGGGCCGTCGGCGGTGGATTCGAGACGAGAGTTGGCGGGGATGAGGGCGAGTTCGAGAGGCAAGTGGGGGCTCCTGATGGGCGGGATTTTAGCATGAATGGGGTGAATGAGGACGAAGTGCGGACAGAGTGGTTGCGCGCAAATCGAAGAGGGATTCATCGCGTATACTGCGCGCGATGGGCAGAGGTCCTCACTCTGTTCGGAATGACGTGGGTTGTCTTTTGATGACGGAATTGAGGTAAAGAATTGATGCGCTGTTTTTGTTTGAGAAAAGGAGCCGGCAAGCTGCCGGCGCTACCAACGCCCGCTCCGGGTGAACTTGCGGACAGGGGCACAATATATTGTGCCCCTACGGGGGCGGGATTTGGTTAGGGGTGGAGGTTGGCGAAGCGGGATTCTGCGGCGGCTAAGGTTTCTTCTTTTTTGCAGAAGGTGAAACGAACTTGGGAGGCGCCATCGCGAGAATCGTTGTAGAAGCTGGAGCCGGGGACGCAGGCGACGCCAATTTCTTCGACGAGATATCTGGCGAAGCCGACGTCGGCGGTTTCGGAGGAGTTGCGATATTTTTGCGGCAGACTGAGGCGCGAGGTGTCGGTCATGATGTAGTAAGCGCCGCGCGGCTTGTAAACGATGAAGCCGGCTTGCTCGAGAATTTTGAGCAGGCGGGCGCGCTTGGTAGCGTAGGTGGCGGCGAGATGGTCGTAATAGGTTTGCGGAAGATTGAGGGCGAGTGCGCCGGCTTGTTGCAAGGGAGCGGCGGCGCCGACGGTAAGGAAATCGTGCACCGTGCGAATGGCCTGGGTGGTTTCGGGAGGAGCGATAGCCCAGCCGACGCGCCATCCGGTGACGGAATAGGTTTTGGACATGCCATTGATGACGATGGTGCGATCGCGCATGCCATCGATGCGCGCCATGGTGATGTGCTCGGTGCCGTCGTAGAGAATGTGTTCGTAAATTTCGTCGGTGATGCAGAAAGCGTTCCAGCGAACACAAAGATCGCGAATGAATTCGAGTTCACCGCGAATAAAGACTTTTCCGGTGGGATTGTTGGGCGTGTTGAGAATGATGGCTTTGGTATGCGGGCCAAAGGCGGCGGCCAGTTCCCTTTCGTCGTAGGTCCAATCGGGTGGCTGAAGTTTAACGAAGCGCGGCGTGGCGCCGGAGAGGATGGCGTCGGGTCCGTAATTTTCATAGAAGGGTTCGAAGACGACGATTTCATCGCCGGGATTGATGATGGCCATCATGGAAGACATCATGGCCTCGGTGGAGCCGCAACAGATGGTGATTTCGCGCTCGGGATCGATGGTGAGTCCCTGAGTGCGATGAAATTTCTGGACGATGGCGTCGCGGAGCGGCTTGGCGCCCCAGGTGATGGCGTACTGATTGATGTCGTCGGAAATGGCCTGGCGGGCGGCTTCTTTGATTTCGAGCGGGGCGGCGAAGTCGGGAAAACCTTGCGAGAGATTGACGGCGTTGTGCTTGAGGGCGAGGCGAGTCATTTCGCGGATGACGGATTCGGTGAACTGTTCGGCTTTGGCGGACAGCATGCGGCGTGCGAGGTGGGTGATGTTGGTTTCGGGAGTGGACATGGGGACGTATTGTAGCGCGAGTCGAGTTGGGGTCAGAAGTGCGATATCGGATTTTGAGATATCAGAGATCAGATATCGGATATCAGGAAGAGGAATAACGGGCGGACTCAGAAGCATTGGATTTTTGTGTTGTGTGGAAGTGCTGCCACGATCCCTCCACTACAAGCCGCAAAAAGCGCGGCTTTCCGGTGGGGATGACAGCGCTCCTACCGGTTGCACCAATGATCGTTTTGAGGCGAAGTGGTATTGATCCATCGGATCTCTAGCAACGCGAATATGGTAGCGGCGCAACAATTGAGTTCCTTCGCCCTAAGAGCGGGCCTCAGGATGACAACCAAACA
>JBAVNY010000751.1:0-6870 GCA_049691535.1 Candidatus Acidiferrum sp. | reverse complement strand
CGCAGGAACAGTTTATTGTCCCTTGATAAGAGCCATCAGTCTATGGGCAAGAGGACGTGCCGGGATGGGAGCAGAAGAGGGAGAAGCGGCAAATTGCTGGCGAAAAATATCCTGAAAATGGGAGAGTTGTCCCTCAGGGAGCGCATGAAGGAAGGATTTGAGAATAACTACAGTTTCCCGTAGACAAGTGTTTAGGTCGTAGTGAGTGGCATCGAGGAAATCCCAGTCAAAATCGGGGCGTGAGGAATTGTCTTGGGAAAGCTCCTCAGCAGCATTTTGAAAACCGACAGCCAACTCTTCGGATAACTCGGCGAGAGCTTCGATTTTGCCGAGGAATTGAGATTTGCGGGTGAAGAGGACTCGGCCCAGGAGAGCATTGTAACGAGCTGCGCGCTGGCATCTGGGACTTTGGAAATTATCAGGATCAAGAGGAGCAAGGTGGGGAGTAACGCCGAAATGGCGAGAGTGGCTGAGCATGGCGCGAAGGGCGGCCACAAGAGGGCGCGCGAGGCGATCGCAAAGAGCAGGAGCAATAATCAGGATGTGGAAGGCGTTTTGCAGGCGGCCGCCGCGATGCATGCCGACAGCTTCGTCGAGATTGATGCTGAACATGGAGTACGAAGTTTCGAGGCGTTGAACAAGATCGAGGTAGATACGCGATTTCGCGGGGGAGAGGGGAGTTCGCCAGTCATGAGAAACGGAACCACTACGGACAGGTGCGGGGCGGGTGCGCACTGCAGGACCTCCGGGGAGCGAATTCCAACTATAGCAAGAAACTAACGTTCTATTAATATTTATTAATGCTAACTAAATGCGTGAGGAAGGTACTGTCCGGTGCATTCATTATGCAAGGCGAGGAGGAGATTGCCAGCGAAAAGGGGGCGGGTTCCTTGCTGTTAGGAAGCACGGGCCTTTATACTCCAGTGACGGAAGTAAGGAAAGGAAAGAATTCCACTTGCAATTCGAACCGCGCGATCAGTTTGAGCAGAGGCAAAAGAAGTTAGAAGAGATACAAGCCCTTGGTTACGAGGCATTTCCGCGGGAATTCCGATGGACGGACCGGCCGGGTGCGCTGACGGAAGGGTACGGCAACGCCACGGCGGCGGATCTGGAAGCGACGAAGCGCGAGACGAAGGTGGCGGGACGTATCGTATCGTACCGACTGATGGGCAAGGCGGGATTCGCGCACCTGCAGGGGGCCGGAGGGCGAATACAGATTTACGTGAGGAAGGACGTGGTGGGGGAGAAGGGGTTCCAGTTGTTTCAGTTGCTGGACCTGGGCGACCACGTTGGTGTGCGGGGATATTTGTTTCGGACAAAGACGGGCGAATTGTCGGTTTGGGTGGATGAACTTTTCTTTTTATCGAAGGCATTGTTGCCGCTGCCGGAAAAGTGGCACGGGCTGGAAAATATTGAGTTGCGATACCGGCAACGATATCTGGATCTGATTGCGACGGAAAAATCGCGCGAGAATTTTCAGACGCGGGCGAAGATCGTGCGGGAGTTGCGGCAGTTTTTCGATAGCCGCGGGTATATAGAGGTAGAAACGCCAATGATGCACCCGATACCGGGAGGCGCGGCGGCACGGCCGTTTATCACGCACCACAACACCATGGACATAGATTTGTATTTGCGGATCGCGCCGGAACTGTATTTGAAGCGATTGACGGTGGGCGGATTCGACCGGGTGTATGAGATCAACCGAAATTTCCGGAACGAGGGAATTTCGACGCAACACAATCCGGAATTCACGATGCTAGAATTTTACGAGGCGTATAGCAATTACCTGGACTTGATGGAGCTGAATGAGCAGTTGTTCGCGCAACTGGCGAAGAGCATCACGGGATCGACGATCGTGAAGTATGGCGAAGATGAGCTGGATTTCGGGAAGATGGAGCGGCTGACGATGCGCGAAGCGATTGTAAGGTATTGGCCGGAAGGTGCGGGAGCGGCGCCGACGTTGGAAGAGCTTGCAATAGAAGGCGGACCGGCACGGGCGACGGAACGATATAACGTGTGGGCCAAGGCGAATCACGCGGAATATGCGGCGGCGAAGGGCAAGCTGAAGGATGGCGAGTGGACGGGACTGCTGTTTGAGACGATTGCGGAGAACAAGCTGGTGCAGCCCACGATTTTGTACGATTTCCCTACGGACATTTCGCCGCTATCGAAGCAGAAGCCGGAAGATCCGACATTGACGGAGCGATTTGAGATTTACGTGGCGGGAATGGAAATCGCGAACGGATTTTCGGAGTTGAACGATCCCGCGGAGCAAGAGCGGCGATTCCAGGCACAGATTGCACAGGGCGGTGATGAGGTGCCAAAGCAACTGGATATTGATTACATCCGGGCGCTGGCACACGGGATGCCACCAACGGCTGGAGAGGGAATTGGAATCGACCGGCTGACCATGCTGCTGACGGATTCGCATTCGATTCGCGACGTGATTTTGTTTCCGCTGCTGAGACCGGAAGGGAAGCAGGGCGAGGCAGAAGCTGCGAGCAACGAGAAAGCGTAGGAAAAATGCGCCATGAGCTTTGAATGGTTCGTGGCGCGAAGATATTTGCGATCGCCAAACCGTCCGGCGGTGCTGCGATTGGTGACATTGTTTTCGGTATTGGGAGTGGCGGCGGGAGTAGGAACGCTGGTCGTGGCGCTGGCGATGAACAGCGGGTTTCGAGAAGCGTTGCAAGAGCGTTTGTTGGGTGTGCAGGCACATATATCGTTGACGCGTCCGGGTCCGGGCGGAATCCAGAACTATCAGGGGTTGGCGGAACGACTGGCGAAGATACCGGAGGTGCGTTCGGTGACGCCAGCGATTTATGAGACGGTGCTGCTATCGTTTGGTGGCGAGGCGCAAGGAGTGGTGACCAAGGGCATTGATGTGGAGAAGGAAAAGAAGAATGACGAGGCGTTGCAGAGATTGGTGGCGGGAAGTTTGGATTTCGCGGCGGATGCAGACGGGATTGATGGGTTGCTGGTGGGCAAGCAGTTGGCCCATGAATGGAAACTGAAACCTGGAGATTATGTGACGCTGACGAGTCCGCAGGGACGATTGACGCCGTTTGGATTGATGCCGCGGACGAGACGGTTTCGAGTAGCGGGAATTTTTGATTCGGGATTTTACGACTATGACGAAAACTGGTGCTTCATTTCTCTGCCAGCGGCGCAAGCGCTGGCGGGAGCGGGCGATATTGTGAATGTGCTGGAATTCCGTTTAGCGAAGCCGGAGGATGCGCCGCAGGTGGCGAAAGGGATCGAGCAGGAATCGGGAGAAGGATTTTCGGCGACGACGTGGATGGAATCGAACCGGGCGCTGTTTCATGCGTTGCGGCTGGAAAAGCTGGTGACGGCAATTTTCATTGGGCTGATAACGTTTGTTGCAGGATTGAATATTCTGGTGGTGCTATCGATGACGGTAACGGACAAGGCGCGGGATATAGCGGTGCTGATATCGATGGGAACGCGGCGCGAACAGGTGCGGCGGATATTTTTGTTTGTGGGATTGGCGATTGGCGGGACAGGAACGCTGATTGGGCTGGTATTGGGGTACGCGTTCGCATGGCTGGCGGGAACGTATCGATTGATTCCGTTGGATCCGCAAGTGTACGCGGTGCCGTATGTGCCATTTCATCCGAGCTTGCTGGATGGATTGTGGATCGCCACGGCGGCAATGGGGATTGCGTTGGTGGCGACGATCTTGCCGGCGCGGGAAGCGGCGCGGCTGCTGCCGGTGGAGATCTTGCGGTTTGAGTAGGGCGAGGCGATGCAAGAAAACAGGTAGAAGGCATTGAAAAAGACGGGGTAACGTTTGGCCGCTGATTTGCTCCTATCAGGGCTACGGGAGAGCCAGATTGGCGGCGGCAACGAGAAGTTAGAAGAGTTGTCGACGCTAAGGCCGTAACCTGCTGATGGTGAAGGGTTTTAAAGGGAGAGCGCAGAGGGCGAAAAGGACGGGAAACCTAGTAGGTACGGCGCGGGAGTAAAAGGGAAAAGAGTTGGTTAAGGAAGACGCAAAGTGTCGGGATATCGCGCAGGTTGTCGCAAGCGAGAAGGAAGAGCATCTAATAGGTTAGGGGCTGTGACGGACGGAGCGACGGGCCAAAAAATTCGGTGACACGGTGAACTAAGGCAGCCCGGTTGGAAAATAGGGAGCTGACAAAGGCGAGATGAATACCGTAGAGGCCAACGCGAGCGGAGAAAACCGCACGATGGTGCTGGAAGGCCGCGGGCTGAAGAAAAGCTACGGGATGCGCGAGAAGAATTTGGAAGTTTTGGCGGACGCGAACGTCATGTTGCGCGCGGGAGAGATGGTAGCGATAGTAGCGCCGTCTGGAGCGGGGAAAAGCACATTGCTGCATTTACTGGCCGCGCTAGACACTCCAACAAGCGGTACAGTATACTTTGAAAATAACGCGATTGAAACGAATGATGACGCGGCGCTAGCGAGATTTCGGAATCGCGCCGTGGGGTTTCTCTGGCAGAGGCATCAACTGTTGCCGGATTTTACGGCGGCAGAGAATGTAGCGATGCCATTGCTAGTGCGCGGAGAGCCATTGGAAGCAGCGCTGAAAGAAGCGCGGAAATGGCTAGCGGAAGTGGGGCTGCAAGAGCGGGCCGACCACCGCGCAGGAGAACTTTCGGGCGGAGAGCAGCAGCGCGTAGCAATTGGCCGGGCGCTCGTCCCTGGGCCAAAAGTGCTGCTGGCCGATGAACCGACCGGAGATCTGGACGAGCAGAATGCTTGGGCCGTGTTTGAGCTGTTGCAACGACTGCATCGCGAGCATCGCCTAACGTCGCTAATCGCGACGCACAATCTGGCGCTGGCGGAACGATGCGATCGAGTGCTGGGGCTGGAGCATGGCGTTCTGCAGACTCGGCTGGTGAAGACCGGTGCGAGAGGGACCCCAGGGGGAGAAGCGAGCTAACGTGTTCGAACGATATACAGAAAAAGCGCGACGCGTAATATTTTTTGCCAGGTATGAGGCAAGCCAGTACGGAAGCCCGTACATCGAGACCGAGCATTTGTTGCTGGGCTTGATGCGCGAGGACAAAGCATTGGCGAATCGCTTCCTGCGCCAACAGGGTTCAATCGAATCGATACGCAAAGAGATTGAAGCCCGAATCACGATCCGGGAGCGGATTTCGACTTCGGTCGAAGTGCCGCTGAGCGCGGAATGCAAACGCATTTTGAACATGGCGGCGGAAGAAGCGGAACGACTGGGCCACAAGCACGTGGGGACCGAGCACTTGCTGCTAGGAATTCTGCGGGAAGAGAAGTGCTTCGGCGCGGAAATCCTGATGGAGCGAGGGTTGCGACTTTCAGCGTTGCGGGAAGAACTGGCGCGCACGACAGGAGAAAAAACTACGGCCGCACGTCCAAAAGAAACATCACTGTTGGCAGAATTCAGCCGAGACCTAACCCAAGCCGCGTCTGAAGGATCGCTTGATCCTCTGGTGGGACGCGAAAATGAAGTGGACCGGGTGATTCAGATTTTGTGCCGACGCACGAAGAACAATCCAGTGCTGATTGGCGAGCCAGGCGTGGGCAAGACAGCGATTGTGGAAGGACTGGCGCAGCGGATTTCGGATGGCGACGTGCCACCGTTCCTGGCGGATAAGCGAATATTGTCGCTGGATCTGTCGCTGATCGTGGCCGGGACAAAGTATCGCGGGCAATTTGAAGAGCGGCTGAAGACGATCATGAAGGAATTGATGGAGAGCCAAAACTCCATCGTGTTCATCGACGAATTGCATACGTTGGTAGGAGCGGGTTCGGCGGAAGGATCGCTGGACGCGGCGAATATTTTGAAGCCAGCGTTGTCGCGCGGAGAGATTCAGTGCATAGGCGCGACAACACCGGGCGAATACCGGAAGTCGGTGGAGAAGGATCGTTCGCTGGAGCGTCGCTTCCAGGCCGTGAAGGTGCCGGCACCGAATGAAGAAGAAGCGGTGCAGGTGATTCAGGGCGTGCGCGAGCGCTACGAGAAGTTCCATGCGGTGAGCTATACCGACGAATCTCTGCGACAGGCCGTATATCTTTCGAACCGGTACATTCCCGACCGTTTTCTTCCAGACAAGGCCATCGATTTGATTGACGAAGCGGGAGCGCGGGTGAAGTTGCGCCAGGCTTCGGTGCCGGATGAAGTCGGCGAAGTGCAGAAGCGGGTGAAATTCATTACGCATCGGATGGAGTCGGCGATAGCCGCGCATGAATTCGAGAAGGCGCGGTTTTATTCCGAAGAAGAGCGCAAGGAAAAAGAAAATCTGCGGGTATTGCGGGACCGCTACAAACTGGACGATGCGTCCACGGGAATCGTGACGCGTGAAGACATCGAGGAAGTGGTGTCGCGCTGGACCGGCGTGGCCGTAACCTCGATCAAGGAAGATGAGCAGCAGAAATTGCTGCGGATCGAGCCAGAACTGCACAAACGGGTGATCAGCCAGGACAAGGCGATTACCGCGCTGGCACGGGCAATTCGCCGGAGCCGCGCGGGCTTGAAGTCTCCGCTGCGTCCGGTGGGATGTTTCTTCTTCCTGGGGCCCACGGGCGTTGGGAAAACGGAAGTAGCGAGACGGTTGGCGGAGTTTTTGTTTGGATCGGAGAAGTCGCTAATCCGTTTCGACATGTCGGAATTCATGGAAAAGCACTCGGTATCGAAATTGATTGGAGCGCCTCCAGGGTACGTGGGCTACGAAGAAGGCGGGCAGATGACCGAAAGAGTGCGTCGCACTCCATATTCGGTTATATTATTGGACGAAATCGAGAAGGCGCATCCCGACCTCTTCAATATTCTGTTGCAAGTGTTTGAGGACGGGCAACTGACGGATGGTCTTGGCAACACCGTCGATTTCCGCAACACCATCATC
>JBAVNY010000750.1:0-8849 GCA_049691535.1 Candidatus Acidiferrum sp. | reverse complement strand
ACTTAACTGGGTGCCCCACACGTCGCCTTGACGTGTGGGGGGTTAGATTCTAATCAGAGTCAAACTACTTACCTTCAAAAGCGTTGTTTGTTGGGAAAAACACCAAAATTTAGGTGAGGTCAAGCAGGCCGGTGCGCCTGGTGTGTAGGAAAGGAAACTGCTCCAGGGCCAATCGGCGGGATTGGTTACCAGGCCTCGGTGGACGGGATTGGCGTGCATGTAGTCGCGTTTTTCTTGTTCTTTGTCTCGAGTGTAAACGTTGAAATCGTAGAAGCGCGGTTGCCAGAAGTGCGGCAAGGCTTGATTTTCGGAGGAATGTGCGCGGAGATTGCGAGAGACACGCTGTTTCAGGATTTGTAGGAGTTGGGATGGAGTTAGGGTGGGTGGTTCGTTGATTAGCAGGTGAACGTGTTCTGGCATGACGACGTAGCCTGCGATGCGGAACTGATAGCGATGTTGGAGGTCGTTGGTGGAGTTTAGGAATTCGTTGCGAGATTGAGGTGAGCCTAGGAGAGGGAGTCTGCGGTAACAACTGAAGGTTAGGAAGTGGAGGTCGCCACGACCGTTATAGCGATGAAGGTTTCTTGTCATGAAGGAGAAAGTCAAAATCCCCACACGTAAGGGCGACGTGTGGGGCACCCAGTTAAGTTTAACGGCCTGTCGCCCTTGGCGATATATTACCAATACATGAGAGTACTGAACAGTTTAAAGGAGTTTGGAGAGCAGGGTGTTGGGTTGGACTATGGTGGCGCTGCGTTCGGGGCCGGTGCTGATCATGCCGATTTCGACTTGGAGGAAGTCGGAGATGAAGTGGAGATAGTCGACGGCGGCTTTGGGAAGCTTGGCGGCGTCTTCGATGCCGTAGGTGGTGTTGCACCAGCCGGGAAGGGTTCTGTAGATGGGCGTGACGCGCTCGTATTCTTCAGCGGTGGCAGGCATTTCGTTTACGGGTGAACCCTTGTAGGAATAGCCAACGCCGACTTTAATTTCGCGCTGAGTGTCGAAGACATCGAGCTTGGTGACGACGAGCGAGTCGATACCGTTGATCATTTTGGCGTAACGCACTTCCGCGAGATCGAGCCAGCCGCAGCGGCGCGGGCGTCCGGTGACAGCGCCAAATTCCTTGCCACGTTCGCGAACTTCCTTGGCTTCGAGGTCGGGCATCTCGGTGGGAAAGGGGCCGCCACCAACGCGGGTGGTGTAGGCCTTGGAAACTCCGAGGACGTGCTGAATTTTAGTGGGAGGCACGCCGACGCCAGTGGTGGCTCCGCCGGACGTGGCGCTGGAGGAAGTGACGAACGGGTAGGTGCCATGGTCGATGTCGAGCATGGTGCCCTGCGCTCCTTCGAAGAGGACGGACTTGCCTTCATCGAGAGCGCGATTGGTGAGTTCGGCAGTGTCGCAGATAAAACTTTTAATTTTTTCGCCGAGCGCGAGGGTGGCTTCGACTTCGCCGGAGAAGTCGACTTGGGCGCCGTAGGCTCCCTGGGCAATGCGATTTTTTTCGGCAACGACGCGGGCGGCTTTTTCGCGGAAGAGCGCGGGATCGAGAAGATCGGCAACGCGCAAGCCTCGGCGAGCCATTTTATCTTCGTAGGCGGGACCAATGCCGCGGGAAGTGGTGCCAATGGCGTTGGAGCCACGCGCGGTTTCGGCGGCTTTATCGAGTTCGCGGTGATACGGGAAGATGAGATGGGCGCGATTGGAGATGTGCAAGCGGCCCGTTACGTCGATGCCACCCTTGGCGAGGGTTTCGATTTCGGCGACGAGCGCGGCGGGATCGACGACTACACCAGTGCCGATAATGGCGTGCTGTTGCGGGCGGAGAATGCCGCAAGGGATGAGTTGGAGAACGAAACGGTCTTTGCCGATGATGACGGTGTGACCGGCGTTGTGGCCGCCGGCGACTCGCACGATGTAGTCGAAGGAGCCTGCGAGATAGTCGACAACTTTGCCTTTGCCTTCATCGCCCCACTGCGCGCCGACCACGACGACCGATTTCATTCGGGGATTCTCCCTTGCGCGGAAGTAGACAGCGGGAAAGCGAACGATGCGTTCTCTACCCTACAGAAGATTCCAGCGCAAAAACGGATCAGGACACCAAATCAAAATCGTACGATGGGAAGAGGGGGAACGCAAGGGAGGGTGGGGCGAGAGGCAGATCGGTGGCAGATGGGGTTGAGTTGAGAGGAAAAGAAAGAGAGCTTAACGTAGACACGCAGAGGGCGCAGAGGAAGGCAAAGAGAAGAGGGATCCCTCACTGCGTTCGCGATGACGTGGTGGTGAGGCGGATTGGTGGGTGGGACGGACTGGGGCCCGATGTATCGTGCCCCTACGGGAGATGATTCGGTGCGTAGGAGGACAGGTGGCGCTTGCGCGGCGTTTGGGTGGGGAATTGTTGATTGTGGGGGCTTGGTCCGTTAGCGTCGAGATGTGGGACTTTTGAGTCCTCGTGAGCAGGAAATATTTCTTGGGGAGAGGCGAAGGCCTTGGCGAATCCAATTATTACGTTGACTACGGATTATGGGACGAACGATCACCTGGTGGGCGTGCTGAAGGGCGTGATTTTAAAGATCAATCCGGATGTGCAGATCGTCGACATCACGCACCAGGTGGCGCCATTTGATTTGCTGGATGGGGCGCTGGCGATTGCGTCGGCATACACGTATTTTCCGCCGCGGACGATTCACGTGGTGGTGGTGGATCCGGGCGTGGGTACGGAGCGGCGGCCGCTGCTGGTAAGCGGGCAGAATCAATATTTTATTGCGCCGGATAATGGCGTGTTGTCGGGGGTGTACGAGAAGGAACCGAATTTTGTGGTGCGGCATTTGACGGCGGAACATTATTTTTTGCAGCCGGTGAGCAAGACGTTTCACGGGCGGGATGTGTTTGCGGCGGTGGCGGCGTGGCACTCGAAGAATTGGCAGCCAGCGAGCATGGGCGAGGAAGTGACGGATTTTAAGCGGTTCGCGATGCCGAGGCCGAAAGAAGCAGACGGAGTGTTGAAGGGCGCGGTGTTGAAGGTGGATGGCTTTGGAAATTTGCTGACGAATTTCCGGGCGGAGGATTTGGGAGCGACGGCGATTGAGAAGGGCGAAGTGAAATTTCAGGTGGGGACGCATGCGGTGACGCGGTTGGTGCCGACGTTTGCGGCGGGGAATGCGGGCGAAGCGATTGCGTACGTGGGATCGAGCGGGTATGTGGAGATTGGCGTGAATAAAGGGAGTGCGGCGAAGACGTTGGGGATTGGGAGAGGGACGGCAGTGTTGTTGACGAAATAAGTTTAGCAGTTCAGAAGTTCAGGAGTTTAAGAGTTCAACGTGTTAGTGGATGATGATTTTTTGTTTTGTTCTGGTGATTAGGGCTTGTTCGATGGCGGGCCATTGCGTGTGGGCTGCGCTACCTGTTTGTAAATCCTGCAAAGTGAATCCTGTTGGGGCGATGTCTTCGCTGTAGATGAGCATTAGCTCTTTGCGGTTGTCGTCCAGAGTGTGGACTAAGCGGACGGACATCATCGCTTGAGGCACGGTGTAGCCCTCGTTGCGGAGGAGCGCGTTTAGGTGGTCGAGGTCGGAGCCTGGGGTGGTGGGTTCGGAGTTGGCGTGGAGCCAGGTATCGACGTAGAAGTCCAGGCTGGCGATGGTGGTGTGGCGGGGGGAAATGTATTGGTGGTGGGCGTCGGGTTTGGAGGGGGAGTAGGCTTCGAATTGGATCCAGTAGAGACTTTGGATGCGATTTTGAGTGTCGGCATCGACGAAGGCGTAGAGATCGCAGTTGTCGAAGCCTAGGAGGACGAAGTGTTCTTCGCCTACGTACTTGGAGGAGGTGGGGAGTTGGATTTGGACGGTGGGATCGTGGTCGGAGGTGACTGTGTGGTTTTGGACGGTGCGATGGGGAGTTTGGGCGGGTAGGAGTAAGAAGACGAGAAAGGTCAGAGTGAGTTTCGGGAGCAAGTTCAGGACCTCGGTTACGGAGAGACGAAAAATAGATTAACGCAGTGACGCGGAGGGCGCAGAGAAAAGCGAAGAGGGATCCTCACTGCGTTGGGGATGGCGGGTGATGGGTGGAGACGAACTGGGTTTAGCGGGTGGAGTCTAGGGAGAGCATTTGGGAGCGGGTGCGGGGGTCTAGCCAGTCGCGCCACGCGTCGCCTAATAGGTTGAAGGCTAAGACAGCTAGCATTACGGCCAATGCGGGAAAGACGACCATGTGCGGGGCGTCGAAGAGATGGCCGCGGGCGTCGTTGAGCATGGAGCCCCAACTGGGGAGCGGAGCGAGTACACCTAAACCAAGAAAACTGAGAGTGGCTTCCGCGAGGATGGCGCCAGCCATGCCGATGGTGGCTTGAATGAGAACGGGCTGAAGAATGTTGGGAAGAAGATGCTGCACGAGGATGCGGGTGTGCGAGGCGCCCAGAGATTTGGCGGCGAGAACGAATTCGAGTTCCTTGGCCTTGAGGACTTGAGCGCGGGCGAGACGAGCGTAGCCAGCCCAGCCGGTGATGATGAGCGCGAGGATGACTTTGCCAATGCCGGGACCGAAGAAGGCGGCGAAGGCAATGGCAAGAAGGACGCCGGGAAAAGAGAGAAACGCGTTGATGAAGAAGAGATTGACGATGCGATCGAAGATGCCGCCGCGATATCCGGCGAGCATGCCGAGAGTGAGACCGGTGAGGCCGCAGCCGAGTACGACGCAGATGGAAACGAAGAGGGAGATGCGGGCGCCATAGAGGATGCGGGAAAAGATGTCGCGGCCGAGTTCGTCGGTGCCCATCCAGTGGGAGGGGGAGGGAGATTGAAGGCGAGCGGCGAGATTTTGCGCGGAGGGATTGGCGGGGGCGATGAGCGGCGCGGCGAGAGCAGCGATGATGAGAAGTGCGGCGATGGCAAAACCAAGGCGAGCGAGAACGCTGTGGCGGAGAAATTCGAAGAGCCGCGATTCCCTTTTCGCGGTGGCAGTGGCGCTCATGAGAGACGCACCCGGGGATCGATGAAGGCGTAGAGCACGTCGGTGAGGAGATTAACGAGCACATAGGAAAGCGCGATGACCAGGATGCAACCCTGAAGAAGAGGATAGTCGCGCGAAGAGATGGCTTGCACGGTGAGGCGGCCGATGCCGGGCCAGGAAAAGATAGTTTCGGTGACGATGGTGCCGGCGAGGAGCGTGCCGAATTGCAGTCCGAGAATGGTGATGATGGGGATGAGCGCGTTGCGAAGAGCGTGACGAACGAGAACGGCGAAAGTGGAAAGACCCTTGGCGCGAGCGGTGCGGACGTAGTCGCTGGAAAGTTCCTCGAGCATAGCGCCGCGAACCATGCGAGTGAGAATGGCGGCGAGTGCCGCGCCTAAAGTGGCGGCGGGAAGAATGTAGTTGAGAGGTCCACCGCGCCCCGAGACCGGCAGCCAGCCGAGTTCGATAGAAAACAAAACGATGAGCAAAGGGCCGAGCGCGAAGTTGGGAACGGCGAGGCCGAAGAGGGTAAAGACGCCGATGGAGCGGTCGGCGGTGCTGCCGCGTTTGTGAGCAGCGATGATGCCGGCCGGTATAGCGATAGCGGCGCAGACGAGAAGGGCCAGGAAGGCGAGCTGGAGCGTGGCGGGATAGCGCTCGAAAATTACGTGACGGACTGGCGCCTGGAATTTGAAAGATTGGCCGAGATCGCCGCGGACAATTTCGGAGAGATAGCGGCCGTACTGAACGAGGATCGGCCGATCAAGGCCGAGAGTGTGACGAAGTTCGACGACTTGGCCGGGAGCGGCACCTTCACCAAGCATTTGTTCAACAGGATCGCCGGGAACGATGTGAATGAGAAGAAAGACGAGGGTGAGCACGAGCCACAGTGCGGGAAGTGTGAGCAGGAAACGGTGGAGGATGTGACGAAGCATGAGGGCGAGAGTCAGTGCCTCTCTTCCATAGTTTTGCGTTTGGCTAAGGCGAAGGCGGAATGGGTATCAGGCTCGGCGGCTGGAAGAGCGGCTGGCTGAGCAGGAACATCGTGGAGGCGCTGAATTTTGACGCGAGCGACGCGACGGCCATCCATTTCGACGACGGAAAAGCGGTAGCCATTAAATTCGAAGGTTTCGCCGCCGCGCGGAATGAAACCGAGTTGGGCCATGACGAAACCGCCGACGGTGGCGTAGGCGGGATCCTCGGGAAGCACGATGTTGTACTGGGTGTCGAGGTCGCGGACGTTGAGAGCGGCGTCGAAGATGACGGCGCCATCAGCGAGAGTGAGCGGGCGCTCGACAACATCGAATTCGTCGTGAATTTCACCGACGAGCTGTTCAATCAAGTCTTCGGTGGTGACCAGACCGAGAATGCTGCCGAATTCGTCAACCACCATGGCCATGCCAACGTGGCGCGCGCGAAGTTCCTGGAGGAGTTCGCTGGCGGGCTTGGTTTCCGGAACGATGAGAATTTCACGAAGGATGCGGCGAAGATCGAATGGGGCGGGAGGAAGTTCTTCCTGGAAGCGGCGTTCGCGATCGAGAAGGACCCAGATCATGTCTTTAATATGGACGAAGCCGAGGACGTGATCTTCAGTATCGCGATAAACGGGGATGCGGGAACGCTGGGTGGTGGCGAAAACGTGCATGACTTCTTCGAGGGAAGCTTCGACTGGAAGGGTGTGCATGTCTGGGCGGGAAACCATGATTTCGCGGACTTGCAGCTGGCTGAGATCGATGGCGCTGAGAATAAATTTTTCTTCGCCGATGCCGAGGAGGCCGCGCTCGCGAGCCTGTTGAATCTGAATCTGGAGTTCCTCGGTGGTGTGGGCGACATTGTGCCCGGTGGGAGAGGCAACGCCGAGAGCGTCAACGATGACGCCGGAGGCGTTGTCGAGGAGATCGATAGCCCAGCGAAACGTGTTGAGAAACCACTGAAAGGGGCGAGCCACCATGAGCGCGATGCGCTCGGCGCGGGCAAGGCTGATACTTTTCGGGACCAGTTCGCCAAAGACGACGTGGATGGCGCTGAGGAAGAGGAACGCAAGGGTGAGGGCGACGGCGTGGACGAGGAAAAGCATGCGTACACTGCCTTGGGCAGGCATGACGTCTTGCACCAACTTGGCAAGGGCGGCTTCGCCCAAAGCACCGATAGCCAAGCTGGTGAGAGTGATACCGACTTGAACGCCGGAGACGACGCGATGGAGATCGCTGAGTAAGGAGTCGACAATTTTGGCTTGCGGATTGCCGAGGGCGACGAGTTGACGAACGCGGGAAAGGCGAACTGCAACGAGCGAGAATTCGACCGCGGCGAAGAAGCCGTTCAAGGCAACGAGCGCAAAAACGCCAATAATCCGCACCAGAAACATGCGCTACGGTATTCCCCCAAGCGGCATTGTAGCAGTACAGGCAGGTGGGATGTGGGAGGCGTGAGGGTGGACGTCTCGGGTATGACATCTAGGAAAAGGCGGCGGGAGAAGTACGGGAATTGAGGGATAGAGGAGGCGGGCGGGGCGGGAGAAGCTAACGCGTGCCGAATGTCAGCGGACGTGCTGACGGAAGCCAAAAATCATCGGCGGCCATGTCTCTGCGAGGAGAGTGACTGCACACGGTGGCCCGAGGGGGACTTTGCAGTTTGACCCGCTATGGAAGCCATCTTTGGCCGTCGACGATCTGATTCCCTTCTGATTTCATTCCGTTAAAAAAGAATGGGCGCACCCCACCCGGCATTGTCCTGGGGAGTTCGTATCGCCGGTGAGTGGTTCGGGGAACTGTATGCCGCGATCCCTCCGCTGCGAGTCGCAGAAAACGCGACTCTCCGGTCGGGATGACAGTACGACTACGTGGAATGGTTGCCGAGATGGAGCACAACATGTTGTGCCCTACGGTGGCGGTGGATCGGCTACGCCTTTGCGGCGCGGGGTTGGTGGTGGTCTATTGCGGCTTCCATGGCGACGCGGAGTAAGTCGTATTCGTGGGCTGCGTCGAAGCGTTGATTGTTGATGAAGAAGGTGGGAGTGCCGTTGACGCCGCTGCGAACACCGCCGGCGAAGTCTGCCTGGATGCGAGGAACGAACTCATGAGTTTCGAGGGCTAGGAGAAGGCCTTTGGCGGGAAGCTTTAAAGTGGCAGCGAGTTCCTCGTAAAGAGGAAGACCGAGGATGTCTTGATTTTTATAAAGCAGGTCGTGCATTTCCCAGAATTTTTGATGAGTCGCGGCAAACTCAGCGGTTTCGGCCGCGGGTTCGGCTTGCGGATGCATCTGGGTAAGCGGGAAATTGCGGAAGACGAAGCGCAGACGATCGCCGAAATGTTTTTGCAGGCGCTGGACGATGGGATAAGCGGCGCCACAGTAGGGACATTCGTAATCGCCGTATTCGACGAGGGTCGCGGGCGCGTTGGCGGGCCCTTGGATGTGATCTTCAGGATGAACTGGAATTTTGAGCGTGGTCATTTGCCTGCCCCGATTCCTTTGCTTTCCTGCTTGGGAAGATTTTCGAGAGCTTCGAGAATTCCGTCGGCGCCGGGATTGATGGCGATGGGAGAGAGATAGCTCCAGGCGATGACGCCGTTTTGGTCGATGACGAAGAGGGCGCGCTCGCAGACACCGTCCGATTTGCGATAGGCACCGTATTTTTGCGCGACCGCACCTTTGGGCTCGAAATCAGAGAGCAGTGGGAAGCGGAGATGGCGCTCTTTGGCGAAGGCTTCGTGGCACCAAGCACCATCGACGGAGATGCCAATCAGCTCGGCGTTGAATTTTTGAAATTCGGGGAGAACTTCGTTGTAAAGAGCCATCTGATCGCCACAGACAGGGCTCCAATCGGCAGGATAGAAGGCGAGGATAACCGGGCGGCCGGGGAGTTCGGAGAGAGAGAGAGTTTGATCGGGAGTGACGTGGAG
>JBAVNY010000749.1:0-3779 GCA_049691535.1 Candidatus Acidiferrum sp. | reverse complement strand
CCGGAGCGCATACCGCGTTCGTGTCCGCCACCATCAACAATAGCTGCCAGTTGCACACGAGGGTTGCGGCGGCGAACATACAGCGCGCCGACGCCCTTTGGGCCGTAAATCTTGTGGCCGGTAATGGCCAGCAGGTCGATGTTGTCCTTCTGCACGTCGACGGGGATCTTCCCAACTGCTTGAACGCCATCGACCGCGAAGATAATGCCGTGTTCCTTGGCGATCTTGCCAATCTCCGCCATTGGATTGATGATGCCAATCTCATTATTGGCATACATGATTGTGATCAAAATCGTTGTAGGCTTGATCGCCTTACGTACGTCTTCCGGATTTACCCTTCCGTCTTTCTGTACCGGCAGGTAGGTCACTTCAAATCCGTCTTTCTCCAGGCGCTTACACGTATCCAGCACAGCCTTGTGCTCGATCGCCTGGGTGATGATGTGGTTGCCCTTTTCGCGGTACATACCCGCGACGCCCTTGATCATCAGGTTGTCGGACTCCGTGGCGCCGCTGGTGAAAATGATTTCCTTAGCGGTAGCGTTGATTAGCGAAGCAATTTGCTGACGCGCCGTCTCGACCGCCTCTTCACCGGCCCAGCCAAACGAGTGGTTGCGGCTGGCAGCGTTTCCAAACCTTTCCGTAAAATACGGAAGCATCGCTTCCAACACCCGAGGATCCATCGGGGTGGTCGCGTGATTGTCCATGTAAATAGGCAGCTTAACAGCCATCTTTCTTCTCCTGACTTCGGGACGCCGCTTAGCGCGTTACTGCCAGGCGTTCTATCCCCTTCAATTCCACCAGCGCAGGTTCCGGAGCGTCCTCGCTCAACTGCGCAATTGTTACCGTACTCAAGACTTCCAAAATGCTTTCATTCACACGCCGCAATGGTTCTTTGATGGAGCAGCGCTCCGTTGCGTCACAGGCTCCGTGGCTCGTAACGCACGACGTAATCAGCACCGGCCCGTCGATCGACGTGATCACTTCCAGGGCGCTGATGCGATTCGGTTCTTTCGCCAACTGATACCCGCCAGTCGAACCGTGTTTGGCCCCAACCAATCCTTGCCTTGCCAACTTCTGTAAAACCTTGGCCATTAGTGTCGCCGAAATTCCGTACTCTTGAGCAATCTCGCTGGCGCTGCAGGCGTGTGCTTCACGGTGATTGGCGAGATGCTTCATGGCAATCAAGCCGTAATCTGCTTTTTTCGAAAGTTTGAACATGCGGCCTTCTACTGCATTCCACGCCAAGCAGAACATATACGACTGAACCAGTCGCAATTAAAATACTACTCTTTCTCCTCGCCGCTTGTCAAACTACTTTTCTCTCCACGCCGTACCAAGATATTACAAATGCGAGAGTTATATTAAGACTATTCTAGTCTCATATGAAGTGCTCTACGTCCAAACGCTGCAATTCTTGATTGAGTGGTCCCATTCAGGCGCTGAACGGATCCTCCCAAAGCCCATATTTTGGACCGAATGAGAACATGCGATGATGATAAAGCTCATGGACACACTCTTAAATCCCAAAGCTTGGCTAAATATCTTCGCCTTCGCCCTTTCGCTCACGGTCCTTGACGCTAATTTTTGTAATGCCCAGGTTGGCGCAAATCATGCCGGTCCCAGCCCTACGTCCAAGTCCCCCAAACATGCCAAACCGCACTCTGATGCGTATACTCTAGTCGGCGCCGGAGACATCGCTTGGTGCGGTGACATATCCGGCGCCAAGGCTACGGCTAAAATCATTCAAGGTATTCCAGACGCTGCTGTTTTCGCGGCAGGCGATCTCGCCTATGAGAACGGCACGGACGAGGAGTTCCGCTGCTACGACCGGACTTGGGGTAAGTTTAGAGACCGTACCTATCCGGCGCCGGGAAACCACGAATACAACGGTTCTGAGGCCGTCGGCTATTTTCACTACTGGGGCAAACAAGCAGGCGAGCCGGAGAAAGGCTACTACAGCTTCAACCTCGGCTCCTGGCACATCGTCGTTCTGAACACCAATTGTCATTCAAAAGTGCTCGGCGGTTGTGCGCAGGGCTCTCCTCAAGAGACCTGGCTGCGCAACGACCTCGCCGAGCATCCCAACGCTTGCATCTTGGCGTTTGGCCACCATGCGCTATTCAGCAGCGGCCTCAGCTCTAAGCACGCTATGCATCTCGAATTACGTCCGCTTTGGCAGGATCTCTACGACGCACATGCCGACCTGGTCCTCGCCGGTCATGAACATTCCTACGAACGCTTCGCTCCGCAAAGTCCCGACGGGAGGGCCGATCCTGAAAATGGCATCCGGGAAATCGTCGCTGGTACAGGAGGAAAGGATCACACCCCGCTCGGCTTTGCCCGGGAAAATAGCGAAGTCCGCAATGCAAACACCTTCGGTGTTCTGAAGCTTACTCTGTCACCTGGAAAATATAGCTGGCAGTTCATTCCGGTGCCTGGCGGAGAGTTCAAAGACTCTGGCTCCGGCACCTGTCACAATGAACGCGTCTCGACAAACTAGTAGGCAAATTGGCGTCTCCCCGCACATTATTTATTTTGTGCAGGCTGCGCCACTGCTCGCCGCCTCAATCAACTTCTGAAATGCCCCCAACGCGGGCAACGTCAGTTGCGATTTGTGGGCCTGCTGTTCCGCCGCATTCAGTGCATCGAGCTGCTGTTTCTTCTGGTCGTCCGTAAGTGCAGCGCCTTGCATCACCTTATCCAATGCGGCCATTGCGACTGCGGCGGCCTGGGAGAGGGCAGCGGACGCCGGAACTGCTTCTTGGACTAACGCCGAACGTTGCGCCAGTGGCTCCAATTTCGCATCGTTTCCCGCCCACAACGCAAGTTGGGCTCGCAGTTCAGCCGCTTTTGCGGCGTCTTTGCACGACGTCGAGAGGTACTCACCCACGGCTTCAGAAAACCGTCGTGAAGTTTGGCTCTCCAACGCAACCGCATCAACGACTCGGTTTAACGGCGTCTGGCTCGTTGGCTCTACAGCAGCCATTTTTTCACGATCGTAATTCTTTACTGGCTCTAGCGCCTCGGTCAGGGTGCGAAGTGCAGCAAATTCTTCCGGCGACGCCGGTCCGGCCATTCTTTGCAGTAGCTTTCGTTGGTAGGTCGCGTGAGTTAGCCCCAGCCACTCCAAACGCTGCGCTTCGCTCGCCATCCTCGCGTACATGGAGTGTACGTCGGTGACCTCTTTCGGGGACCACAGCCTCTCGGCGATTGCCGCATTGCGCGGCCAGATGCGCGAATCAATATTTTCCGCATTTACGTATTCCGACCACATGCAGGATTCACCACCCAACACCAGCTTCTGCTGCTCTGGAGTAAGATTTGCAGCAACCCCGCCTAGCGGATCGACCGCGTAATGACGTGCCGCGCTCCAACCGAGGTCCAGGTAATAACCATTGGAAAGAATTCCGCGATACCCCTGTTTTGCTGCCGCTGCGAGCGATTCCGCGCCACGCCAAGACTGAATCACAATCGTCTTGGGTACACCGGGCACCAGAATCTCGTCCCAGCCAACTGGCGTCTTCCCGTGTTTCACCACTAACTCCTGCACGCGTTGGCTGAAGTAGGCTTGCAACCCTTCGTTGCTCTTAATACCGTGCGCCTTCATATAAGACTGGATCTTCGGATTGGCATCCCACTCTTTGCCATTCACCTCGTCTCCGCCAATGTGAAAAAACTGGTCCGGAAAAAGTTTAGTCATTTCCGCGATGAGTTCGCTCAGGAATTTGTACGTCTTCTCGTTTGTCGGATCCATCGCGGGATCGAACACGCCCCACCGT
>JBAVNY010000748.1:0-5111 GCA_049691535.1 Candidatus Acidiferrum sp. | reverse complement strand
AGACTGCGCTGGGCGATGATGGCCCAGTTGACTTCGGGGAAGGTGCTGTAGGTGCCGACCATTTCGACGTTGCGATTCTTATCTTTTTCGGTGAAGCGCATCGTTTCGGTATTGCGCAATTCCTTGGGCAGGGCTTTGATTTGCGCGACGAGATGCGATTTATCGCTGAGATCTTCGCCGGGAACGAAAGCCCTGGTGTCGTGATGCGCGACGATATGGCCGAAGTGGTCGACGATGAAGACGCTGCGTCCGCGCACGCTGGAATCTTGCAAGCGATGCAGAATCGGGTCGAGAGAAACGACGGCGGCGAGCATGCCGGTGAAATTGTCGTTCACATCTTTCAGCGGAATGGCGATGACGAAGGCGGGGCGATTGTCGGGCGCTAATGCGAGGGGATCGCTGCGAAATTCAACGGCCTGGGTGCAGCTTACGAAGGCGCGTTGTAGAGCTTTGGCGACGAAGGGATCCTGCTCGGCGCGGAAATTTCCTTGCGAGGCGCTGGTGCCTTTGCCGGAGCGACCGACGGCGGTGAGATAGACGAAAGCGTTACGATTGGACTCGACGAAATTTTCCAGCAAGCGGGTGACTTTCGGTTCGGAGACAGGATCTTCAACGTTGTCGATGAGGCCGGTGAGGGTGAGAATCTGGCGCTGGCTGATGAGTTGCTGAGTGAGATTGGATTCGAAGAATTGAACTTCCTGCGCGAGCGAGCGAGTGAGTTCAGTTTGCTGCACGCGTTCGGTATCAACTAATTTGTCCTGGCTAAGTTGCAGAACTTGGCGGTGATACAAGCCAATAGGCAACGCGCTGACCAGCAGCAACGCGCCGAGTACGAGCCAGAGGATGCGCACTCGACCGGAGAGAAGGCGCCTCGACAGGGATGGGAGAGAGACGGCCATAGCAAACACAAATTTTAGAAGAGCGGGCGGGAAAAGGGTGGCTGGCCGAAGGTACAGGCGACGCGCAAGTGCAACTAGCTCAAAGGTACTGGGGCAGGCAGTGGACGGGCTATTCGGGGCGGAGGGGGCGCTCCATGATGGAGCGAATGGCGTCACGAGGGGCATTCCCGAGGTGGAGAATGCTGTGGACTTGTTGGGTTATGGGCAGGTCGATGCGATTGTCGCGAGCGAGCGCGAGGAGAGCTACGGTGGTGCCTACGCCTTCAGCGACCATCTTCATACCGGCGAGAATGTCTGGAAGCGAGCGGCCTTGACCTAGCTCGAAACCGACACGGCGATTGCGACTGAGCGCACCGTGACAGGTGAGGACGAGGTCACCCAATCCCGCCAAGCCACTGAGAGTTTCCTGTTTCGCGCCAAGGGCCACGGCGAGCCGGGACATTTCAGCCAAGCCGCGGGTGATGAGTGCGGCGAGGGTGTTGGCACCAAGGCCAAGTCCCTGGCAGGCGCCAGCGGCGATGGCGATGACGTTTTTCATGGCACCGGCGAGTTCGACACCGAGCACGTCGTCGTTGGTATAGAGGCGAAAGCCGGGACCGGCGAATTCTTCCTGGATATAAGCGGCGAGGGAACGATCTTGCGAAGCGATGACCACGGCGGTAGGTTGACCAGCTGCGGCTTCGAGAGCAAAGGAGGGACCAGAGAGCACACCAACGCGGGGAACAAAGCGGAGAGCGAAGACCTGGTCAATAACTTCGGAACTGCGGAAATGCGTGGCGGGCTCGAGGCCCTTGGTGGCACTGACTAAAATTGCTTCGGATGAAATGTGCGGCACGGCTTGGGTAAAGATGGAGCGGGAATGTTGCGAGGGCACGGCACCAATGACGATGGGAGCCCCGTGCAAAGCTTCCTCGATATTTGCGGTGGCGCGGACAGTTTCGGGAATCACGATGCCAGGAAGATAGGATTTGTTCTCATGAGTCGCGCAGATGGTTTGCGCGAGGGCAGTGTCGCGAGACCAAAGCCAAACTTCGTGGGGCCGGCGGCTGTGGGAGAGAACGACGGACAGTCCGGTGCCCCAACTGCCAGCGCCCAGAATGGCGATCTTGGTCATTGCGAGTCGTCTTTCGATTTGCTGAGGGTGAAGCGCTTTTCGGTGCCTTCTACGAGACGCTGCATGTTGGCGTCGTGGTTGAAGATTACCAGGCTAGAGGCAAAGAGCGTGCCAAAGCTTACGATGAGCGGGGGAGCGTGATGCGGAGCCCAGAGAAAATAAATCAGGAGTGGCATGGCGGCGGCCGCGGCGATGGAGCCTAGGGAGACGTAGCGCCAAATGGCGACGACGATCAAAAAGAAGAGAAGAGCACTTAGCGCTGCGGGCAAACAGAGAACAGCGAAGACGCCCAGGGCGGTGGCGACTCCTTTGCCACCTTTGAAGCGGAGCCAGATTGGGTAGCAGTGGCCGATAAGAGAAGCGTCGCCGGCGAGCATCATCCAAGTTGAGCTGTGATCGGTGACGCGCCCGGCGATGTAGACGGCGAGTGCGCCTTTTAGGGCGTCGAGAAGCAGGGTGAGAATTCCGGGGAGCGGGCCGGCGACGCGAGCGACATTGGTGGCGCCGATATTGCCACTGCCGGCAGCGCGCACGTCGGCGCCTGCAAAAACGCGGGCGAGAATGATGCCGAAGGGAATCGATCCGAGAAGATACGCGCCGATGAGCAGAAGGAAATTTGTGGGCGATGCTGCGGGCATGCGCTGCTAGGCCTCCGCCACGAACGGGAATGAGTGCAACGTAGTGTACTCCGCTCCGGTTGGTTTCAGTTTGCTTTCGATGAGATGAAACTCGCGGGCGGTGAAAGAACCGAAGCTGCGCGTTGCGTTTTCGTGGGCTGCGCTAGAAAGCATAGGGGGCATGCCAGGGGGATTGAAGCGCGCGAGCGTCAAATGAGGAGCGAAGGGGCGGTCTTCCATAGGATAGCCAAGGTTATGGACAGCACGATCGACGTCTTGCGCAAGGGATTTGAGGTTTGGCGAGGATTCCAGACCGGCCCAGAAAACGCGCGGGCGTTTTTCGCCGGGGAAAAAACCGAGGCCGTGAAAATCGAGAGTGACAGGTTCGGGAGAATGGACGGAGGCGAGAACTTTTTGAAGTGGCAGGAGTTTGGCTGGGTCGGTGTTGCCAAGGAATTTAAGGGTGACGTGGAGATTTTCTGCGCGCACCCACTTTACGCGCGGCGCGGTAGCGGCGAGATCCTTGAGGAAGACGGCAAATGCGGCGCGGACATCCGCAGGGATCTGGATGGCGACGAAGAGACGCACGGTAAAATTTTAACGCTAATTTCCGCTGACGCGGCGGGGCTGTGGATTGGCGTTGTAGAGGAAATGGAGACGAACGATGTCGAGGGCCACCTGAGAGGCGTGAAAGCGAATCATTTCGCGGTCGCCGGCGAGGTGGACGAGGCGCTCTTTGACGCCACCGGGAAAGGCTAGAGCGATGTGGACGGTGCCAACGGGTTTTTCTTCGCTGCCGCCACCGGGGCCGGCCACACCGGTAATGCCAACGCCGAAGGTGCTACCAACGCGGCGACGAATGCCTTCAGCGAGAGCGATAGCGACTTCGCTGCTGACCGCACCTTTAGCCACGATGAGCTCGGATGGAACGTCGGCCCACGCGGTTTTTAGTTCGTTGCTGTAGCAAACGGCACCGCCAAGAAAGTAATTGGAGCTGCCGGGGATGCGGGTGAGACGTTCGGCAAGCAAGCCGCCAGTGCAACTTTCGGCGGAGGCGATGGTGGCGCGATTGGTGGCGAGGAGTTCGGCGACAACTTCTTCGAGTGAGGCGTCGGAATGCGCGAAGATGCGGTCGCCTAGAGCGAGTTCGAAGCTGCGAATGATTTCGTCGAGAACGATGTTGGCCTGCTCGGGATCTTCGGCCCATTTGCGGAGATGAACTTGAATTTCGCCGGGCGAGGCGAGCAGCGTGGTGTTCACATCTTTGTAGCGGGTGTAGATGGGGCGGATACGTTCTTCGACATGGGATTCGCCAAGTCCGGTCACGCGAAGTTCGCGATGAAACATACGGATGCCGGAGCTGCGGCGTTGCAGGCGGGGCAGAACCTGCTCGATAAATAAGGGCTTCAACTCGCGCGGAGGGCCGGGGAGTAAAGCGATCATGCGGTCGCGATCTTCGAGCCACAAGCCGGGAGCGGTGCCGCGCGGATTTTCGAGAACTTCGGCACCTTCGGGAACCATGGCTTGACGAAGATTGACTTCGGGCATTTCGCGTTTGAAGCTGCGGAAGCGTGCTTCGATGGCGCGGACAACAGAATCGTCGCGGCGAAGTTTGCGGCCGAGAAGTTCGGCAACGGTTTCGCGGGTGAGATCATCTTCAGTAGGACCAAGGCCGCCGCTGGAGATGACCACGGGAACGCGATTCAGGGCGTCGCGAAACGCTTCGGCGAGCAGTTCGCGATTATCGCCAACGATCGTTTTGCGGAGGACTTCGATGCCAAGCTTGTTGAGTTCTTCGGTTAGGAAAAGGGAATTAGTATCCAGACGATCCGGAGTGAGCAGTTCTGAACCTACGGCAATGATTTCCGCTTTCACGTTAAGGTAGCCTCAAGAATCCCTTCGTTTGCTGCTGTAGTTCAGATGTTTTGAGATGCCGAGCAAATTCGATCGCGTCGCCAGTGAGGAACGCGTCTGCAAAATTCTCGATATCGAAAGCCAAGTCCCGAAATGCATTTAGGAAGGTCGCTCGAAAATCCAGGGTACTTGTTGCCAGTTTTCCCCTCCAAGACAGCTGCCACGTAGTCCGTGGTGCGTCACGGAGCTATCGCCATAGTGGTAGGTCACTAAGCCGAGAGAAGCGCGAACGTGCAGTTCTAAACTGCGATTGCCGTTAATGTAAGAACCCGACGCGAATGATCCGTTACTGGACTTTCCTGCCCTCTCCATTGCAAATCGAAAACCATGAACCAACATCACCGGATCGAGGATGGTCTTGCAACCCTCACTGAGAATTTCTGTGGGATTCATCCGTATTCCTAGCCGAAAAGCGGAAGGCCGCGGACATCCCAATCGAGCGTGAAGAGGGCATTGTTGGTGGCGAGGATGGAGCGGCCTGTGGGGAGAAGCGCGAGGCCAACCACGCCGGAACCGCTGAGAACGTGTTCGGCGTGACCCTGCGGCGAAATGCGTACGACGCCGCGG